>JAFYUA010000127.1 GCA_017549745.1 Clostridia bacterium
ATGCCCTGTGCTGCTTATGGGTAGCCACTCAGTTATTCCTTCAACCAAACCTAAAATAACAACCTGAATCAGATTAATTAAATTCATAATACACCTCTTTACAAATATCAAACGGATGCCAGGATGACATCCGTTTATCTGCTAATGCAGATTTAACAATATTTTTAATCCATAGCAAAAAGCAACTCTCCATATGTGGGATATGGCCAGAAATCACGAGCAGTGTTGAGTTCGAGCTCATCGATGATTTCTCTTGCTTTTTCCATGAGCGACAAAACTTCATTTCTGTAGTACATTGCAAACACTTCAATTTCTTCTTTGTGTTCGCCTGCTTTGGAAACAGCAATGTCAAGCTTGCCAACCTCGGCATACAATTGTGCGCTAAGAGATGACAGTTTGCTTACCAAAGCCTCCTCAACAGTGGTGTCAACTGTTGAAATCAAGCTCTTTTTGGCAAGAGCTGCTTCGCTGAGAGAGTTGACATATTTGCTCACTGCCGGCAGGATATCTTTTTTGATAATGTCAGACAGCGTGCGGGCTTCTATGTTGATTGTTTTCGCATAATTTTCAAGATATATTTCACATCTGGAGCGAAGCTCTGTTTCGGAATATACTCCATGAGCAGTGAATACATCAATGTTCTTTTGTTCAAGCATATGCGGTATTGCCTCGGGTGTACTGCTATAGTTGGAAAGACCGCGTTTTTTTGCTTCACAAACCCATTCATCAGAATAGTTATTACCATTGAATATAATGCGTTTGTGCTTCTTTATGGTCTTTTGGATAAGAAGTGCAAGTGACTTTTCAAAATCATCGCTCGCTTCAAGTTCATCGGCAAATTGTTTGAGAGATTCTGCAACTATAGTGTTGAGCACCGTGTTTGGACCTGCAACCGACAAAGTTGAACCAACCATACGGAACTCAAATTTGTTGCCCGTGAACGCAAATGGTGATGTACGATTACGGTCGGTTGTGTCCTTTGAAAAGCTTGCCACAACATGAGCACCTGTGAGCATTTTTTCTCTTTTCTTCTCACTATATGCTGCATCATTTTCCAACGCTTCCAAAACTGCCTGAAGCTGGTCACCAATGAAAACAGAAACTATGGCAGGGGGTGCTTCGTGAGCTCCAAGACGATGGTCATTGCCTGCACTTGCTACTGAAATTCGAAGCATATCCTGATATTCATCAACTGCTTTGATAACAGCGCAGAAGAACAAAAGGAACTGGAGATTGTCATGAGGAGCTTTGCCGGGGTTGAGCAGATTTATGCCATCATCAGTAGTGAGTGACCAGTTGTCATGCTTGCCCGAGCCGTTTACACCTTTGAAGGGCTTTTCGTGAAGCAGGCATACCAAATCATGCTTTAATGCAACCTTTTTCATAAGCTCCATGGTGAGCTGGTTATGGTCACTGGCTATGTTGCCTGTGGTGAAAATGGGTGCGAGCTCATGCTGAGAGGGTGCTGCTTCGTTGTGTTTGGTCTTAGCCAATACACCAAGCTTCCACAATTCCTCGTCAAGCTCTTTCATAAATTCAGAAACTCTTGGTTTGATAACGCCAAAGTAATGGTCATCGAGCTCCTGCCCCTTGGGTGGCTTTGCGCCAAAAAGCGTGCGGCCTGTGTATTTCAAATCTGTGCGCTTTTCGTAGAGCTTTTTGTCAATAAGGAAATATTCCTGCTCAGGACCAACTGTAGTGTACACATGATTGGATGATGTGTTGCCAAACAGCCTGAGTATGCGCATAGCCTGCACATTGATGGCTTCCATTGCTCTTAGAAGAGGCGTCTTTTTGTCGAGAGCTTCTCCGCCATAAGAGCAAAATGCAGTGGGTATGCAAAGCGTGCCGTCTTTAACAAAAGCATATGATGTTGGATCCCAGGCTGTGTAGCCTCTGGCTTCACAGGTTTCTCTGAGACCTCCCGACGGGAAAGACGACGCATCGGGCTCACCTTTGATGAGCTCCTTGCCTGAAAATTCCATGATAATCTTGCCATCGTCAGATGGTGATATGAAACTATCGTGTTTTTCGGCGGTGATGCCCGTCATTGGCTGAAACCAATGTGTAAAATGAGTGGCCCCCTTTTCGAGCGCCCAATCTTTCATGGCACTTGCCACAACATTTGCAGTTTCAAGACTAAGAGGCACACCGTCTTCAACAGTCTCTTTGAGGGTTTTGTATGTAGCTTTCGGCAGTTTGGAACGCATGACACTATCGTTGAAAACCTCACTGGCGAAAATTTCTGTAACATCTGTCATAAAAAAATCCTCCGTTCATAGTGGCACCATTAGCGCTACAATGCCACAATATACTTATTTTATTATATAATGTCTTGCTGAAAAAGTCAACCCAAAAGCAAAATTTAGAGTTATTTAATTTATATTGTAAATTTTGCAAATAAATTAAAATTTTGCTGGATTTTTCCAAAAAACAGTGTTATAATCTAATAGATAATTCTATATCAGGAGGTTATATTAATGAAAAGTTTGAAAGGCACAAAAACTGAAGCTAACTTGATGGCAGCATTTGCCGGAGAAAGCCAGGCGAGAAACAAATATACCTATTATGCAAGCAAAGCCAAAAAAGACGGCTATGTTCAGATTGCAGCTCTTTTTGAAGAAACTGCAAACAACGAAAAAGAGCACGCTAAAATCTGGTTTAAATTGCTCCATGATGGCATGCCCGACACCGAGGCCAATCTTCTTGATGCAGCCGCAGGCGAAAACTATGAATGGACCGAAATGTATGCCCAGATGGCAACAGATGCACGCGAAGAAGGCTTTGACCACATCGCCTATCTTTTTGAAGAGGTAGCCAAAATCGAAAAAGAACACGAAGAAAGATACAGAAAGCTTTTGGCAAACATTGAAGGCGGCATAGTATTTTCGAGAGATGAAGACATGATATGGCAGTGCGCAAATTGCGGTCACATTGTGATTGGCAAAAAAGCACCCGAAGAATGCCCTGTGTGCAATCATCCCAAATCATATTTCCAGATTAAAGCTGAAAACTATTAATTACATAAAAACTCCTCAGGAAATTTCCTGAGGAGTTTTTAGTTAAAGACTATAATTATCTCTGAACACGACCGGAACCGTCGCCGCCAACGAGATTGTCAACCTCTGCGCGGGTTACAAGGTTCATATCACCGGGAATTGTGTGCTTGAGTGCAGATGCAGCAACACCATATTCTAGAGCGTCTTTGAAGTTCTTGCCGTCGAGCATGCCGCAGATTACACCGCCTGCAAAGCTATCACCGCCGCCAACACGGTCAACAATGGGACTGATGCGATATTCTCTGGAGTGATAGAATTCTTTGGTGTCACGGGAGTAAATGCAAGCTGACCAACCATTGTCAGATGCAGAGTGAGACACACGAAGTGAAGAAATAACATATTCAAAATTGAATTTGGCTACCATCTGTTCAAAGATGCTCTTGTAGCCTGCAAGTTCGAGTTCACCACTTGTAACATCTGTGTCACCGGGTTTGAAGCCAAGAACTTTTTCGGCATCTTCTTCATTGCCTATGCAAACATCAACATACTGCATCAGGTTTGACATGATACGCTGAGCTTTTTCGCTGGACCACAGTTTCTTTCTGAAGTTGAGGTCACAGCTAACCTTCACACCTTTAGCTTTGGCAGCTTTGAGAGCAGCTTCAGTAAGCTCTGCAGCTTTGTCGGATACTGCAGGAGTGATGCCTGTGAAGTGGAACCAATCACAACCATCGAAAATCTTGTTAAAGTCAAAGTCAGCAGCTTCAGCAGTTGCGATGGAAGAATGAGCTCTGTCATATACAACATTGGAAGCTCTCATGGAAGCGCCAGTCTCGAGGAAGTATATACCGAGTCTTTCGCCGCCGCGAGCGATGTTATCTGTCTTTACATTCATTTTGCGAAGAGCAGCAACTGCACATTCGCCGATTGGGTTAGCAGGAACCTTGGTTACAAACTCAGCATCGTGACCATAGTTTGCAAGCGAAACTGCAACATTGGCTTCACCGCCGCCGTAGCATACATCAAATTCATCTGCCTGAATAAATCTTTCGTTGTTGGGAGTAGAAAGGCGAAGCATGATTTCGCCCATTGTTACAACCTTTGCCATGTTAAAAACCTCCGTATCTTTTGAAACTTATTATTTTGCTCTTGCAGCTTTTATATTTTCAACAAATTTCTTGGCAGTCTCTGTAATGAGTTCGTAGTTGCCTGTCTTTGCACCTGCAGTGAGTGCGCCGCCTGCACCTACAGCTACTACACCTGCTTTGATCCATTCACCAACATTGTCAGCATCAACACCGCCTGTGGGCATGATGTTTGCCTGAGGGATAGGACCTTTGATTGCCTTTACCATACCGGGGCCGAAAGCATCGCCAGGGAAAAGCTTGATGATGTCACAACCGAGCTCAAGAGCTCTTACAACATCG
>JAFYUA010000128.1 GCA_017549745.1 Clostridia bacterium
GCTGCAATCGAGGTCGCGCTCCGTGCAGGTATACGCGATGTTGCCCTTGTCGATGAGCCAATGGCGGCAGCCATCGGTGCAGGTCTTGCAATCGATGCGCCATCGGGTATCATGATAGTGGATATTGGCGGTGGCACAAGTGAGGTTGCCGTGATTTCCCTGGGCGGCATAGTGGCTCGCAAAACCGTGCGCACAGGCGGCGATACGCTCGACAGAGCCATCATAGGCCATATTCGCAAAAAATATGGAATTTGTGCAGGCACTCAAAGCGCCGAAGACATCAAGCTAAAGATTGGCACTGTGATGAAAAATAGCACAGCCTACCGTCATCAGGTCAATGGGCGCAACACAGGCACAGGACTTCCGTGCAGCACCTTCGTCACAGGTGATGATATCCGTGCGGCACTCATTGGCGAAATTCACTCAATAATTGATGCCATCAAATCAGTGCTTGAAGATACTCCGCCCGAGCTTTCGGGCGATATCCTGAATTCAGGAATAGTTCTCACCGGCGGCGGAGCTTTTATAAATGGCATTGACCGCCTCATTTGCAGCATAACCGGAATGCCGGTGCGCGTGGCAGAAAATCCACTGGAATGTGTAGCGCTTGGCTTGGGTGTGCTCATAGACGACAAAGCCTCAAGCAAGAAGATATTTAAAACCAAATAGCTTATAGCAGGTGTGTACAAATGAATTTTTTTAGAGATAACAAAAATATTATAATTATCAGTTTAATAACTGTCATCTTTGTGTCAACGATGATAGCATCTACAGTTGGCAGGCCCAATGCGGGCATTGTTTCCAACACTATTGGTGTGGTGCTGAGACCATTTCAATCAGTGGGCAGCTATATCATAAACTGCTTCAAATATGGTGCCGATGCTGATAAATTTGCCACTGAAAACACTCTACTTAAGCAACAACTCATCGTGATGACTCAAAAAGCGGCCGACTATGACAAGCTTGCCGCCGAAAATGAGAAGCTGCGTTCCATGCTTGAACTAGCTAAGACATCTACGCAGTATAATCTCAAAGCGGCGAGCGTGATTGCCTCTGACACCGAAAACTGGACAAGCGTAATCAGGCTCGACAAGGGTCTTAGCGACGGCATAAAGAAAAATGACGCTGTCATCACCGAAACAGGACTTGTGGGGTATGTCAGCGAAGTTGGCAGAACATGGTCCACGGTGGTGACTGTTATTGATGCATCAAGCTCTGTTGGTGCAATTGTAGACCGCATCGACGAATACTGCATGGTTCAAGGCGATGTCACCTTGTTTGACAAAGGCTTTTGCTCCATAAATTATCTTACCACAGAGTCTGCCGTTTCTGTTGGTGACATTGTCACCACCTCAGGTGTCGGCGGAGTGTATCCCGAGGGGATAGTTGTAGGCAAAATCAATGAAATCAACTCAAGTCCCAACGGACTTTCGCGTGATGCGGTTGTAGAACCCAGTGTAGATTTTTCCAATCTTGGTGAAGTTTTCGTTATTGTCAAATAGTGATTTTCAGAAAGGACTGTTTATTCCTTGAAAAATTTTTTAACTGTGCTGACCTTTGCGGTGCTGATTCTCGTTCAGTTTTTTGCATCGGACAGTATGCAGATTTTTGGTGTAGCACCAAATCTTTTGTTGACATTTGTAATAATATATTCTGTAAACACTGAAATTTTCAAAGCTGCAATTGCAGGGTGCGTTTGCGGTCTTTTCCTTGATGCAATGGGCGTGTGGGCAATAGGGTACAATGCACTTCTTGTGATGTACATAGCCGCATTGGTCGCTTCATTTTCGGGAAAATTTTTCTACGAAAATAAGCTTGCAGTAATAATCACAGTGTTTGCTTTGAGCTTTTTGTTTGAATTTGTAAAGGTGGCAGTGTCCAATGCACTTTTTGGTGATTTGCCTGTGTTTTATGTGACAGGCAGATACATTCTGCCCGAGTGCATCTACAATTCAATTGCATCACTTTTGCTTGTTCCTTTGTCTAATCGCATAAAGTATGAATATATAAGAGGGATTTAAATGCAGTACAAACTCAAAGATAAATATTTCATTTTGTCTCTGGTTGCCGTGTTAATGTTCTTTCTTCTGCTCACAAGGCTTGTAAAGCTTCAGATAGTAGATGCCGATATGTATCTGGCAAAGTCGGAATCATATCTTTCAAGTGAAGAGACCATTCCTGCACCAAGAGGCAAAATACTCGACCGCTACGGGCGCCCCATAGTAACCAACAGACTCGGTTTTTCTGTTGCATTTTCAGGAGCGTCTCTTTCTGATGATGAACTCAACGACCTTATTTTAAATACAGTCACACTTTTTGACCGCAATGATGATGACCACATCGACACCTTCCCCATTGTATATGAAGACGGAAAATACATATTCAAATACAATGGCTTGTCAGGCAATGACCTTGATACAAAGGTTCGAAATACCAAATTCACACTCGGCATATCCGACAATCTCGATGCCTCACAGTGCATTGATGCTCTCATCGAAAAATTCGGCATAGACAATCGCTACACTCCCTCGCAGCTTCGTGATATCATTGCAGTGCGTTA
>JAFYUA010000129.1 GCA_017549745.1 Clostridia bacterium
CCTTGCCCTCTGCAAGCACACCCTTGGAGCCAAGCCCCACTATGCGTGCAGGGGTGGTTGAAGCCATGGTCACTGCATCACAAATGCTCACGCCTGCCATGGTGACCATGTTGCGCACAAGGCGGTCACAAAATGCCACACTGCCTGCAAATGCACTGCGGTCGGGGAGCTTGGCAACGCCGTCTTCAATGATGACATGCAGCCCGTCTTCAAGACCGCCGAGCACGCTCGGGCCATCGGGCATGCCTGCTCCGCGCATGGAGTCGGTTACAAGTGCTATGCTGCGCGCACCCTTGATTTTGTAGATGAGCTTCAAAAGGTCAGCAGGCAGATGTATGCCGTCGGCAATAATCTCCACCGTCATGTCATCGGCAAGATATGCTGCCTCCACAATGCCCGCATAGCGGAATGCATTGCGGCGATGCACTGAGCTTGTGCACGAATACAGATGAGTCACATGGCTAAAGCCATTGGAAAGAGCTTCGAGCGCGCAGGTGCTGTCGGCATCACTGTGGCCTATGCAGGGGAGCACACCATGAGAGGTGAGAAAACGGGCAAAATCACTTGCTCCGTCAAGCTCGGGTGCTGCAGTCCAGCGAAGTATGCTATCGGTAGATGAAATTATTTTTTCATATTCTTCTTTGTCAAATGCTTTGATATATTTTTCGTCTTGCGCGCCCTTTTGCGACAGTGCAAAATACGGGCCCTCAAAGTGAAGACCTGCAAGATTTGCTCCCTCGCACTTGTCTTTGACAAGCTCAAAGGTTCTCACTGCGTCATTCATAGCCTTGGGAGTGCTTGAGGTCACTGTGGGCACAAGGGTGGTGGCGCCATGCTCGGCGCACACCTTGGAGACGGTGCAAAAAGCCTCGGGCGTATTGTCCAGAAAGTCACATCCGCCTGCACCGTGGATATGAATATCCACAAAGCCTGGTGCCACATAGGCACCGTGGGCATCGATGATTGAATCACAGGGCAGATTCTGGTCTGTCACAGCAAGGATTTTGCCACTCTGTATATACACCGAAAGGTCATTTGCTACTGAGTCTTCCAAAACAACTCTGCCGTTAAAAATTTTTGTAATCATATTATATCACCTGCTCAAAAGTGCGCTGCTGTCAGCATCACAGTACAAAATTGCATTTTCCTTATTTCTCAAAATAGTGGCGGGGCACTGCTCAGAGATTGGACCCTCAACTGTGTTCTTCACTGCATTTGCCTTGGTGGGTGCAGGCACAACACAATAGTTGTATGCAGCACTCACCAAAGTGGGAATAGTGAGAGTGATTGCCCACTTGGGCACATCATCGATGGAGGCAAAGCAGCCGTCATTGACCTGCTGCATGCGGCACACATCATCGAGGCTAACGCTCTTTACTGCTTTGGGGTCACTGAAATCGGCAACATGGGGGTCATTGAAAGCAATGTGGCCGTTTTCACCTATGCCCATGCACACGATGTCAACAGGATGCTTTTCCAAAAGAGCTGCATAGCGCGCACACTCAGCCTCAGGGTCGATGGCTGATGCATCGATGAGATTCACGCTCTTAAAGGGCTTGAGGTCAAAGATGTGCTCTTTGAGAAAATTGCTGAAGCACTGGGGAGCGTTGGGGTCAAGGCCTATGTATTCATCCATGTGGAAGGCGTTGATTCTCTCCCACTCGATGTCATCTCTTGCGCAAAGTGCTGCAAGCATGTCATTTTGTGACGGTGCTGCTGCAAAAATCATGTTGATTTCGTCTTTCTGTGCAAGGCAGGCTTTGATGCCAGCTGCCACATCTTCGGCAGCGGCTATGCCCATCTGCTCGCGTGTGTCATAAATTTTGATATCTAACTTGTCTTTTTTGAATGTCATGATAATGCCTCCATTATATATAATATTACACCATAAATTTTACGCCAAGCCCATGCTTTTTGTCAATGAATGAAGGCAAAGTAGTCGGTTTTCGCAATGAAATAGAGGAAGTTTATATCTTTACCAAAAGTGAGACAGATTCAATGTGTGTTATGTGGCATCTAAATATTCTTTCACTTTGCTTTTCTATTGCTTATTTTTTGCAGTAGTAACCGATGCAATAAGCTTTCTTCTTATCGTTCCGCACTTATTAATCAAACTTTTATATGTGGTTTCATCAATTTTATTTTTTCGATATAATAATTCCAACCAATACTCAGTTTCAAAACTCTCTTTCAGTGAAATTTCCAACTTGCTTATAAAATCAGCTTTACTTTGAGCATATTTCGCTTCATGGAGATTTGCACCAATAGATGAAGAACATCTTAAAAGTTGATTTACATATACTGAACAACCTTTGATATTATCACAAATATCAGATATTTCTATTGCAAAATTTATGGTTTCTTCTCTTAACAGGTTTTTATGTTCCATACACTTTCCTCCTTTGTCGATATACACGCTCCGCGTGTTCGATATATTTTTCTTCGCAAAATTCGATATAACCTCGCTTTGCTCGGTTTCGATATGATATAAATCTCGTTGCCGCAAGGCAACATATCGAGCGCGAAAGCGCATATCGAGCTTTGAAAAAGCATATCGAAAATCTCGCAAGAGATTTATATCGATGAATCTGTCCGCACCAAAAGTGCGACAGATTCAACATGCCCACTCTGCGGAAACATATCAACTGCACATGCTTTTTTCATCTCATACCCAAACTCTCTGAGCACTTTTACATCGCGGGCAAGTGTGGCACTGTTGCACGACACATACACAATTTTGCGGGGATTCATGTTTTTCAAAAGCTCAAGCAGCTTTTCGTCGCAGCCCTTTCTGGGAGGGTCTACAACTGCAATGTCGGCACTTTCGCCGTCAGAGATAAGGCGCTCTACCACCTCGGTGCAATCGCCGCAATAAAAGTGGGCGTTATCTATGTTATTTATCATGGCATTTTCTTTGGCGTTATCGATGGCATCGGGCACAATCTCCACGCCCACCACGCTCTTTGCACTGCGCGCCATATAAAGACTGATGCTGCCCACACCGCAGTATAGGTCAAACACTGTGTCTTCCTTGGTGGGTGCGGCATATTCGAGCGCTTTGGCATAGAGCTTTTGCATCTGGGCAGTGTTCACCTGAAAGAAGCTGTGGGGCGACACCTTGAAGCGCAAATCATCGAGAGTGATGTGAATGTAGCCATCGCCAAAAAGAATGATATTTTTTTCGCCCAATATCACATTGGTGCGTTTGGTGTTGATGTTTTGCACCAAGGTGACCTTGCCGAGTGCAGAAAGCTTTTGCACAAGACTCTCGGTGCCCTCAAGTCGCCTTGCGCAGTTGGTGACTATTGCCACCATTATCTCGCCGTCACCCAAGCGCACATATATATGGCGCACAATGCCCTTGTGAGCCTTTTCGTCATACACCGATATCTTAGAAGAACGGATATAATCCATCACAAAGCCCACCGCCGTGTTGATGCGCTCGTCCTGAATGAGGCAGCTTTCGCAGGGTGCTATGATGTGGCTTTTGGGCAGATAAAATCCGCAC
>JAFYUA010000130.1 GCA_017549745.1 Clostridia bacterium
GCAGGCGGTCAGATGACACAGACCTCACAGATTGACAACTACCCCGGATTTGAAGAAGGTATTGATGGCTTTGAGCTGGGGCTCAAAATGAAACAAGGTGCCGAAAGATTTGGTGCAAAAACCATTCTTGCCGAGGTTTTGAAGGTGTCGCTCAAAGAAACAATCAAAAAAGTCAGCACCAAAGACGAGGAATTTTGCGCCAAAAGCGTCATAATAGCTACGGGTGCTGAGCACCGTCACCTCGGGCTTGAAAACGAAGAAAAGCTCATCGGCAGAGGTCTTGGTTATTGCGCCGCATGCGACGGTATGTTTTATAAAGACAAAACCGTGGTAGTGGTTGGCGGCGGAAATTCGGCTGCGGCAGATGCACTGCTCCTTTCAAAAATATGCAAAAAGGTCATCATGGTACACAGAAGAGACTCCCTGAGAGCCGAAAAGGTATATCGTGACCCTCTGCTTAGTGCACAGAATGTGGAAATTCAGTGGAACAGCGTTGTGAGCGAAATAATTGCCGATGACAAGGTAAGAAGCGTGAAAATCAAAAGCACTGTGGATGGCACCGAAAAAATCATCGATGCCGAGGGCGTGTTTGTGAGCATAGGAAGAGTGCCACGCTCGGAGCTTTTTGCAAGCGAGCTTGACATCGACAAATACGGATACATCGTGGCAGATGAAACCACAAAGACCAACATCGACGGAGTTTTTGCAGTGGGCGACATACGCACTAAGCCATTTCGCCAGATTGTGACAGCTACTGCCGATGGTGCTACCGCCTCACATTTTGCAGAAGAATATCTTGCTAATATATAAAACAAAGGCACGGATTTCCCGTGCCTTTGTTTTATGGTTTAGTGGTTAATATATGTTCACTGTTATAATACAATCGAAAAAATAAGCGGAATTGTTATGCATGAAAGCAAATGTGAAATAATTGCCATGCCTGCGGCAATGGTGGTGTCTTTGCCAAGGGCGCTGGGGATTACTATGGTATTTAGCCCCAGAGGCATGGCAAGCGAACAAAGTGCACATATATAGATTGATTGAGGAATATTAAAAAACGAAGCCAGCCATACAAAAACAAGCGGCATGATTATGAGCCTTACGATTGAAATGATGTATATCCTTACATTGGTGAAGGTCTTTTTGAGTGAAATTGATGACACCACAATACCTGTGAGAATCATGGCGACGGGTGACATACAATTGCCTGAAACAGTTATGAGTGATACTGTCCATGCAGGAAGAGGAATCTTTAAAAGCCCTATGATCATGCCAATGAGCATAGCTACGAACATCGGGTTAACAAATGACTTGAGGCTTTCGCGAAAGGTTTGTTTTTTGCCTGAGTCGGCTATGAGAAGTCGGGGCACGCCCCAAAGATATATGAGTATCCAAAGAGGCAGGGTGAAAATGAGATATTCAAAGAAGATGTCAGGAAAAAGACTGCTTACAACGGCATTGCCCATGAAACCAAAGTTTGAAAAGGACAAACCATATGTATATATTTTTTGGATATACTTGTCTTTGGTAACGGCTTTTGAAACAAAAATAGCAAACGGAACGGCAATGAGTGCAATGACAGAGCTTATGACAAGGAGCTGCCATGCTGAGCTTATTCTTTCGATGGTGAAGTTTTCTATGAATGTGCCCATGACAAGCGCGGGAATGAAAACTGTGTTTTCCAGCTTGGACAAAACCGCCGCTGAGCCTTCGGGCAGTATTTTGCGACCTGCCAAAATAAAGCCTATTATTATAAAGCCAAAAAGGAAAGCCGTCTGATTAAGAGTTGACACAAAAACACTCACTATAATACCTCATTTCTTAATATCGAATATCGTCGAGAACTTCGTTTCTTGCGGATATATGGCGTGAATACTCGTCATAATTCAAAGATGCAATTGTCATCATGAGTGCATCGACAATGCACATATGAGCTATGCGTGCCGAGACCGCTTCAACGGGATAATTTTCCTCGTCGGCATACACACAAACCCCATAGTCACTCTCAGTATACAAAATGCTCTTTGAAAAGCTTGTCAGTGCAACGGCAGTTGCGCCGCGCTCTCTGGCAGTTCGCATTGCATCGACCACAGGTTTGGTTGTGCCGCTGTGTGAGATGCAAAAAGCTATATCACCGCTTTGCATGTTCTTTGCCATGACATTCATCTGCACAATATCGGTGTAGGCATATGCATGAACACCAAGCTGCGAAAAGCGATATGCCGCATCAACGGCAATTACGGCAGATGTGCCAATACCAAAGATGAAAACACGCTGAGATGATGAAATTTTTTGAGCTATTGTTTGCATTTGTGAAAAATCGAGCATCTGATATGTGTTTTGAAGGGCAGTGATGCCTGAGGAAAAAACCTTGGCAAACACTGTTTTGGCACCATGTTCGTCAGGCAAAGCGCTCTCACACTCAAGCGGATTTCCTTTGCCTATATCTGCTGCCAGAGAAAGCTTGAGCTTTGCAAAACCCTCTAAGCCTATTGATTTGCACATACGATTAACTGCTGAAGGCACAGTGCCGCATGCATCGGCAAGCTCTTTGGCAGTCATGGTGACAACCTTGTCAGGGGAGCTAAGAACATACGAAGCAAGCTTTTGCTCAGTTTCGGTGAGATTTTTAAAGAGATTATGTATTTTGGCAATTGTCATAACAACACCCTTTGAATAGAACAAAATTCTATAAACACAGATTAACCAAGAAACAAATTCTATATTACCACAACTATCCCCTATTGTCAATAAGCATTTGTGAAAATGGCTGTCTCAAAAAAGAGAGACAGCCATTTTGGTTCAAAACATATTAAAATTTTATGGCGAGGGGGTTTTGGGCGTGAATAAGGTCTACAACCTTAAGCTGCAAAAGAAGCTGAGTTTCGGGGTTGATTTCCATCTCTTTGCCCTCGGTGAGATAATCATATATCATCTTGTAGTAGCACGCTGTACCCACATTGAACGCATCGCCCTCAAGGTCGAAGGCTTCTTCGGTGAATGAAAGAGTCTCGGTGCAGTATGCAGGGAGACGGTTTTCATCTTCCATTGATGCGGCAAGTACTTCTCTGGCGGGTTCGTTGTCGGGATTGTAGTATTTGATGTCGATGTGGCCCACACTGCCCTTGAGCGAGCCTTTGCTTCCCTGAATGAGATAAAGATATGGCACATAGCAATTGCAAGCTGTGATTTCAATATCAACCAAAGGAGCATCGGGGGCAGTGAGAATTATTTTGGCATAATCTTCGGCATCGCCAAAGGTTGTGGCAAGGTCAAGTTTTGAAAAAACATTGATGTTTTCAGGATAGTTCATGAGGTCAAGTGCCTGGTCCAAGGGGTGAGGGCCTGTGTTTCTTACTTCGCCGCCAGAGAAGCTCTGAAGTGTCTGCCAGTCCCAACGACGGGCAAATTTGGAAAAGTTTATGGACACCTGCTTGATATCTCCAAGCTTGCCGCTTGCAAGAATTTCTTTGATTTTGGTGTAATA
>JAFYUA010000131.1 GCA_017549745.1 Clostridia bacterium
ACAAGCCCCATGAAATTGCTCTGGTGGAATCGCCAACTATCAGATTCAGGTCGGGTGCTTTTTGGGCAACACCATAATTCCAGTATACAGTACCGTCATCACTTATAAGATTATGAATGATAAAGTCGGTCACATCATCTGCCACCTTTTTGTAATAACCAACTCCTGTGAATTCATGTGCCCAATACAAAACCGAGCAATTGCACATTGCACTGATTTTGATTGGCGCATCTTTATCGGCATCGAGGTTAAGATAGTTTTCGTCAAGAAAATACATGCCGTCTTTTGTTTTGTATATAGCCAGTAATATGTCTGCCGCCTTGATAACGGCGATTCTGGCTTTTTCTATTTTGCCGATTTTGTAGGCAGATACGCACGATGGCACATACAAAAGCCCCATTTCGGAAAAATGCTCATATTCATATTCAAACAGCCGATGACACAGCTTGTCGATATATTCTGATGCCATAAAATGATAACGACGGTCGCCTGTCATATCATAAGCAAGGATATATATGCCCGTCCAGTAGCCGCAACCCATATCGTCTTTTTGAGCGACTGTGTAGGTGCCGTCAGAAGTTGAAATAAAAAACGGAAATGAGTCCATAAACTTTATCATATTCAGGTCGATAATCTGCATAGCTTTAGTGCATGCATTATCTATCATTTCGCCCCAGCTTACATCGTTTGACCAAATCTGCCTTTGCAAAACACTGTTGTGTGTTGATTGACGCTGTAATGCAGGACTTTCGGGAACAGAATGGTTGTAATTTTTTTTCTCTCTGTAGGCCTGAGGGGTTATCCCTGCAAATTCCTTGAAGCTGCGGGTAAAGGTTTTGGAGTCCTTGAAGCCGCATTTTTGAGATATTGTGTAGATTGGGTCGGTAGTTTGCTCCAAAAGCTCAACAGCATATGAATTGCGTCTGATGAGCAGATATTTATGGAGAGTGTAACCTGTTCTGCGTTTTATGAGTAAATTGATGTGATTGGGATGCATTGCAAACTCTTTGCCGATACTCTGATTGGTAAGATTTTTGCAAAAATTGCAATTGATATATTTGAGAATTTTTGCTGTTGTGTTATTATTTTCGTTATTTATATTATTGGTGTTTGCAACAACGGCAGCCTGTGCAATATCGGATAAAATACTTATCATGAGAGCACAGCTCTTAACCACAAAATACGGACCGTAAATAATATATTCCCTTACTATTTCAAGAAGCTTGCTCTCAAGAGAATACATACCTTTGACATATACGGTAGAATTGAATGCAGCATTGTCGGCAAATGTTACACTTTCAAAAATCTTGTTACTTTTGAATTTTTCCCATTTGTCATAAAGATTGGCAAAGCTTGAATTACAGTTTTTCTGGGTGTAGTCGAAATCGACAAACACAAAGTCAGCTGACGGACAAGCACATTCAAAATAATATTGGTCGCCAGGACGGATTATTAAAACATCGCCATATTCCAACATATGAACACTGTCATTAACAACCGCCTTAACATCATCGGTCAGGGAATAAATCAGCAGGTGGTCATAATTTGCATTAACAGAATGTGATTGATTTATTGCCGCGTATTTTTTGGCGCTTCTGACAAAGGGGCGGATGCCTCCAAATAAAATTTCTTTCATACCTTCACCTCGAATCCTATTTAGTATGTACGAGGCTTACAATGTTCAACCAAGTTTACATTAATAATTATAACATTGAACGGCCTTGGTGAAAATCCCAAAAAGCAAGTGTCAACACACAAAAATCAACTTCCATAATTTCGAAAACAGCGGTTGCAATTATGTGCAACCGCTGTTTGGTGTCGTGATTTAAAATTTATTTGGCTTTGGCCAAAAATCTTTCGTATGCAGTCTGAGTGATTTCAAGATATCTGTCATATCCATTGGCTTTAGCTTTTTCTATTACAGCATCATATTCATCAATGGACTTTCTGCCAAGAATAATGTCGCAAAGCGATGCTTCAAGTTCTGCTTCGGCAATTTCTTTGATATCTGTAATCTCACGGGTTTCATCAACTGTGTAGCCAATTGACGGAAGCTTGTGAGCCATTGCTTTTTCGGCAGAAATATTCCAGATTTTGAGAGCTTCTTTTTGCTGTTCCATCTGGTAGAAGCCGTTGAGATAGTCAGTGTGCTGATTATAACC
>JAFYUA010000132.1 GCA_017549745.1 Clostridia bacterium
CCCCCGTCGTTTCATGTATGAAACAGCCACCATGGGTTGCAGAACCCGTGTGTTTGAAAACCGTCATGGTGAGAAAACATCTGTGGGCAGAGGTAATCTTTCATTCACCACCATCAATATCGTAAAGCTTGCACTTGAATGTATGAATATATCAGACCCCGACGAGAAGCTCTCGGTGTTCTTCCGCAATCTCGACAAATGCATCGATGTGGCTGCAGCACAACTCTATGACCGTTATTGCTTCCAGCGCACTGCCATCAAAAAGCAGTTCCCCATGCTCATGGATGGCATGTGGGAGGGCAGTGAAAGTCTTGCATTTGATGAGCCTGTCAAAAATCTTTTGAAAACGGGCACCCTCGGCATTGGCTTCATTGGTCTTGCCGAAGCTCTCATTGCTCTCACAGGCAAGCATCATGGCGAATGTGAAGAATCACAGGCGCTTGGTCTTAAGATTGTCACTCACATGAGAGACCGCATCAATGAAATATCATCTGACAAAAATCTCAACTATAGTCTCCTCGGCACTCCTGCCGAAGGTCTCAGCGGCAAATTCACCAAAAAAGACCGCGAACAGTTTGGTATGATAAAAGATATCACCGATAAGGAATATTATACAAACAGTTCTCACATTCCTGTGTGGTACAAATGCTCTGTTGAGCACAAAGCCCGAGTTGAGGCACCATATCATGACCTCGAGCGCGGCGGTCACATCTTCTATGTGGAGCTCGATGGCGACGCTACCCACAATCCCGAATGTGTTATGCAGACGGTTGACCTCATGGACAAGCTCAACATCGGCTATGGCTCGGTCAACCACACCCGCAACCGTTGCCTTGATTGTGGTTTTGAAAATGCCGAAAAAGACATCACTGCATGCCCCCGATGCGGCAGTGAAAGCGTTGATGTTATCCAACGCATCACAGGTTATCTCGTGGGCAGCGTAAACAACTGGAACCACGCCAAAAAAGCTGAGTTAAAGGATAGAGTTACACATGACATCTGATTGGAAAGACATCAAAATTCAAATAATGGACATTGTCCACTCATCATCTGTTGACGGCACTGGTTTTCGTGATGTGCTTTTTGTGAGCGGATGCCCTCATCGGTGCGATGGTTGCCACAATCCGGAAACCTGGGATTATTCCGCCGGCAGAGAGACCACTCTCGGCGAAGTATATGACACACTATCGCAGAGCTTCATCACCAATGTCACATTCAGCGGCGGTGAGCCATTTGAGCAAAGCGAGGCGCTCTATTTCCTCGCCAAAGCCATAAAAGAAAACACAGGCAAAACCATATGGATATATTCGGGCTATGTATATGAAAATCTCATATATGACCGTGACAAGCGAAAGCTTCTGGAATTGTGTGATGTGCTTGTGGACGGCAGGTTTGAAAAAGACAACACCGAGCTCAACATGCGTTTCCGTGGCTCTCTCAATCAGCGCATAATCGATGTGAAAGCTTCTTTTCAGGAGCAAAAAATAGTGCTTTTTGACATGAATTTTCAGTAACATGTCTTGACTTAAGCTATATAATGTAATATAATAGA
>JAFYUA010000133.1 GCA_017549745.1 Clostridia bacterium
CTGCCAGGGCCCACAGATATGCCCTCAGAGCGCGCATAGCGGATAAAATCGTGCACAATGAGGAAATAGTCGGTGTAGCCCATCTGATTTATAGTGGCAAGTTCATAATCCAAACGGTGAGTGAGTTCGGGGGTTATTTCATCATATTTTTTATTCATTCCCTCCACACAAAGCTCGCGAAGATATTGTTCGTGACTTAAGGGTGAATCTATGGTGATGCTTGGCAGGTGAAGCGTGCTAAAGTCGATGGTGAGATTGCACATGTCGGCAATACGCATGGTGTTTGCCACAGCCTCGGGGCAATCTGAGAAAAGTGCCGCCATTTCGTCACCGCTTTTGAAATAATATTGGTCGCCCTCCATCTTCATGCGGTCAGTGTCGGAAAGCTTTTTGCCTGTTTGAATACAAGTGAGCACATCCTGAAGGAGTGCTTCATCGCTCGACACATAGTGCACATCATTTGTGGCAACGATGCCGATGCCTGTGCGGCGGGAAATGTCGATGAGAGCAGAGCGCACCTCGGCTTCTTCGCTAAGACCATGATTTTGAATTTCGAGAAAAAAGTTGTCCTTGCCAAACACATCGGCATAGCGAAGCGCTGCATCGAGAGCCGCGTCATAGCCAGAGTGAAGATATGCCGACGGCACATCACCCCTGATGCATGCACTAAGGGCAATGAGCCCGTCGCTGTGTGCTCTGAGTAGCTCCATGTCCACACGCGGTTTATAATAAAATCCGTCAAGCTGCGCCCTTGTGACAAGAGTCATGAGATTGCGGTAGCCCGTGTCATTTTTGCACAGCAAAACAAGATGCCCATAGCGCTTGTCTAATGTGGCATCTTTGTCGAAACGGCTGCGGGGCGCAGTGTAGACCTCACATCCTATTATAGGCTTTATGCCGCGCGAAACGGCTGCTTCATAGAACTCAATTGCGCCATACATTACGCCGTGGTCAGTGAGCGCCACGGCTTTCATGCCAAGCTCTGAGGCTCTGTCCATGAGGCGGTCGATGTCCGCCGCGCCATCAAGAAGGCTATATTGAGTATGAAGGTGCAAATGTACAAAATCCTGCATGTGATGCTCCTTAAGCAACTGCTTAATACTTTTCGGCTTCTTCTACAAGCTTGCGCAAGCGATGATTGACACCCGACTTGCCAAGAGGCGGGTTCATCATCTCACCAAGCTCTTTGAGACCGAATTCTTTATATTCAAGCCTAAGGCGCGCTACTTCCCTCAGCTGGTCACTCATTTTGTCGAGCACGCCGAGCTTTTGCAGCTTTTCGATTGCCTGGGCCTGCCTGAATGCGGCATCTAAGGTTTTGGTCATGTTGGCACTGTCACAATTCATTTTGCGATTGATGGAGTTGCGCATGTCCTTGATGATTTTGATGTTGTGATATTCCATGACCGAATCATATGCACCAAGCAGGGTGAGAATGTCGGCAACGTCGGAGTTGTGCTTGAAATATATCACATAGTTGGTCTTGCGAAGCGCCGTCTTTACAGTGAGGTCAAACTCTGAAAGCAGCTTTGACATATCGTCGCAAAGGCGCTTGTGAGAAGTCACAAATTCGAGATGGCAGTTTTTGTTGGGGTTGATGACCGAGCCTGAGGCAAGGAATGCACCCCGAATGAAAGCTTTTTTCTCAGCTGAATCACTGATGAAAGAGCTGCTGATAAAATAGCTGCCAAAATCCTTGATTTCTTCGCTGCGTCTGAGAAGACCGCAGGTGTGGAAGAGGTCATTTATTTCAAGTGTGTCATCAATGGTCACAAAATATACAATGCTCTTGGGACCGCGGAAAACTCTGAGGTTTGCCTTGATGTCACAATCGTTTTTGATTAATTGATAAAGGGTGCGGGCAATCTTGGGATTTTCGGTGGAAAATTTGAGACGGAAGCCCTCGTCGGTGTTTGAAATGCGCGCACCAAAACAAAGCATGCCAAGAAGTCTTGCTATGCGTTGTCTTTTGGTCATTTCTGTCTGATTGATTATTTCGTTTTTGACATCTGATGAAAATGACATAACTGTTACCTGTCCTTATTGATATCTCTGTGGGTAATATAGGTGTTGTAGCCAAGTGAAAGAATGTGGCGATATAGCTCATTTGCCACTGTGACGGAGCGATGCTTGCCGCCTGTGCAGCCCACTGCAATGACCAGTGAGGTCTTCCCCTCGCTCACATACTGAGGCAGGAGAAATTCGGTGAGTGATACAAGGCGTGTGAGATAGTCTGCAGTTACGGGCGAAGCTTTGACATAGTCTGCCACATCAGCATCCAGACCCGTGCGCGATTTGAGCCTTGCTACATAATATGGATTGGGCAAAAATCGCACATCTTGCACAGTGTCGGCATCAAGAGGTATGCCATATTTGAAGCCGAAGCTCACAATTTCCACCGTCATGCTCTCCTCTTTGGCACACTCGGGGTCGACCACTGTCTTGATGTAGTCCTTGAGCTGCGAGGGTTTCATGTTGGAAGTATTTACAATATATGCTGCCTTTTGGCGAAGCGGCTCGAGCAGTGTGCGCTCCTCGATGAGCACATCAAGAAGTGATCCGCCCGTGCTTAGCGGATGCTTGCGACGGGTTTCTTTGTAGCGCTTGACCAAGACATCATCATCGGCATCAAGAAACAATATAGAGCATTTGCCATAGTTTGCCTCAAGCTCAGCTATGGTGTCTGCCACTTCGCCCATGAGAGAAGCCGAGCGACTGTCGATGACAAAAGCCACCTTTGTTATGGAAGAGTTTGAGCCTGAGCAAAGCTCAGCAAATTTTGGAAACAAAAGAGGGGGCATATTGTCCACACAAAAATACCCCATGTCTTCAAAGGTGTTGATGGCGCAGCTTTTGCCTGCGCCCGACATACCTGTTATAACAACAAATTTCATTTTATCTCACCATTTTATCTGCCAAGTATTCTCACTTCGGGTTCGAGCTCAAAGCCGAATTTTTCTCTGACAGTTGTCTTTATGTGGTCCATAAGAGCTATCACATCTTCAAAGCTTGCTTCGCCCTTATTGATAACAAATCCACAGTGCTTATCAGACACCGCGGCATCACCTATGCTATAGCCCCTGAGGCCTGCATCGTCTATGAGCTTGGCGGCAAATGCGCCCTCGGGTCTTTTGAATGTGCTTCCTGCACTGGGGTATTCAAGAGGCTGTTTTTCGCGGCGTTTTTCGGCAAGTGAGCGCATCTCGGCTTTGATTTGCTCGCTATCACCCTGCATGAGCTTTATGGTAGCAGAGAGGATAATCTCGCCGTCTTTAAAGCGGCTCTTTCTGTAGCCAAAGGCGTGTTCATCACCTGAGCACTGGCAAATGTTGCCGTCGTTGTCAAGATAGCGCGTGGTGACAACGCAGTCTTTCATCTCACCGCCATATGCACCTGCATTCATCACAATGGCGCCGCCAAGGCTGCCCGGAATGCCCGATGCAAATTCAAAGCCTGTGAGAGCATGCTCAAGGGCAATGTTGGCAATCCTCGAAAGAAGCACGCCTGCCTCGGCCTTTATCTCACACCCATTGCACGACACATCGGAAAATCCTTTGCCAATGCACACAACTGCACCCTCAATGCCATCATCTGACACAAGAAGATTGGAACCGTTGCCTATGATTGTGACGGCAACATCGTGCTCCTTAAAGAAATTGATGCACGAGATAATTTCGGCTTCGGATTTCACCGATACGAAGATGTCGGCATTGCCGCCTATGTGAAACGAGGTGTGGTTTTTCATGGGTTCATCACACACTGCATCTATATTTGGAATCTGTTGTTTTAAAAGATGGAGTAATTGTGCTTTGTTTGTTATGATGTCCACATCCTTTTATTTTTTTGCCAGAAAAGCTGCGCCGATTATGCCGGCATCATTGCCAAGCTTGGCAATGATAATCTCAGTGGCAGGCACAAGACCTGCACCATAGGTGCGCGGGATAACATATTCTCTCAGAGGAATGAGCAAATTGTCACCCTGATTGCATATGCCGCCGCCTATTGCAACAATTGACGGCTGGAAGATGTTGATGATGTCTACAAGACCTTCGCCCACATAGCTGATGTAGTTATCTACAAGTGTTTTGCCCACGCTGTCGCCTGCTTTGGCTGCTTCAAAGGGGATTATGCCATTGGCTTTGCCGCCGTTTTTGGCAACCATGGAAGCCACCAGTGAATCAGGGTTGGCTTTCGCCGCGCGCTCAGTGTCACGAATGAGAGCCGTGGCAGAAGCATATGCTTCCCAGCAGCCTTTGCGTCCGCAGGTGCAGCTCTCGCCGCCAAAGCAAAGGTTGATGTGGCCAAGCTCGCCTGCCACGCCATTGAAGCCTGTGTAGAGCTTTTTGCCCAGAATGACTCCTCCGCCCACGCCTGTGCCGAGAGTGATGGCAACAAAATTTTCTACACTGTCATCACCAAGGTTAAAAAATTCACCGAGTGCGGCGCAGTTGGCATCGTTGCCGATGTATATGGGTTTGTCAATATATTTTTTCATTTCATCGCAGATGGGGGCATTTTCCATGACGATGTTGTTGGAATAATATACCACTCCGTTTTTGTCGTCAACAGAGCCGGGGCAGCCAATGCCCACTGCTTTGATATCATCAAGTGTCAAGCCTGCATCAGCTACTACCTTTATAGCAAGCTTTGCCATAGCTTCAACCACTGCTTCATAGCCCTCGAGCCCTTTGGTGGGAACGCTTGATTTGGCAATGATGCTGCCTTCTTCGGTGACAATGCCCGCCTTGGCACCTGTGCCGCCAAGGTCTATTCCAATATAATACATAATATAATACCTCCGATTGTGATTATTCTGATTCTTTGTTGTTCATTTCCGACATCACTCTGTTGTTGAGAGCTTCGGCAGCATTGTAGCCCATTTTCTTCTGGCGGTTGTTCATTGCTGCAACCTCAATTACCACGGCGAGGTTTCTGCCGGGCTTAACGGGCACTGTGATAGATGGAATGTTTATGCCCAAAATGTCAGTATATTCAGTTGTGAGACCAAGGCGGTCATATTGCTTTTTGTCCTGCCATAGCTCAAGATTGATAATGAAATCGATTTTTTCAACATTTTTAACTGCACCAATACCAAATATCATCTTGACATCTACAATGCCTATGCCTCTTAGCTCCACAAAATGACGGATAACATCGGGAGCAGAGCCGAGCAGAGAAATGTCGGACACGCGCTTAATCTCTACTGCATCATCAGCAACCAGACGATGGCCTCTCTTTACAAGCTCGATGGCAGCCTCGCTCTTGCCGACTCCGCTGTCACCCAAAAGAAGTATTCCCTCGCCATACACCTCGACCAAAACGCCATGCATAGTGATGCGCGGAGCAAGCTCTACATTGAGAAATGCAATGAGTGCACTCATAAACCTTGAGGTGGAATTGTCGGTCCTCAAAACGGGGGTGTTGTATTTGACCGCAAGCTCCATCATTTCGGGATGGATTTGCATGTTGCGTGTCACAATAACGCAGGGGATGTTTTTCTCAAAAAGTCTTTCAAGAGCCTCATGCCTCTGCTCGGGAGCCATTTTTTCAAGATATGAAAACTCTACCCCTCTCATGTTCTTCTTAAAACTCATTTTCATTTTCTCCTTTTCATTTATTGCGGTTCTTCCAGATCATCAAAATCTATCGAACCTGCGGCTATAAGTGCTTGTAAAAAACCGTCTTGCGCCTCATGCTTTGATACTATGGAAACTCCCCGCAAATCCTTTTTGTAGTTGTTCAGGACATAC
>JAFYUA010000134.1 GCA_017549745.1 Clostridia bacterium
GGTGTGATAGGACTCAGGCATATTTTCGAGCAGCTTGCGCTTGGCGGCGACATAGACCTTGCACTGAAATTGATTTTGAGAGAAGATGCACCTTCTTATGCTTATATTGCAAAGCAGGGTGGCACGGCGCTTTGTGAAATTCTCAAGGAAAACGGGCTCAATGAGTCGGGCAATCATCATTTCCTGGGGGATTTTATCAGAATTTTTGTGTCATATATTGCAGGACTGCGCATAAATCCTTATGTAAGGGATATCAATGAAATTGTTATCTCACCTGTTATTCCCTCAAAGCTTGAGCGTGCATCAGCTCGCTATAGCACAAAATGCGGCGAGATTAGTGTAGCGTGGAAGAAAAACGGCGACAGTGTTCATCTTGAAGCTTTTGTGCCCGATGGCATAAAAGCAGAGTTTGTCTACAAAAATCAAAAGCAGTCGCTCATAGCGGGAAAAACAAAATTAAATTTCATGGTATAGGAGTTTTTTATGAAAGCAATAGTCATCTACAAATCAAAATATGGTTCTACCAAAGCATATGCCCAAAAGATTGCACAGTGCCTAGGGTGCGAAGCTGTGGATGCAAAATCAGTCAAGGCAAAAGAGCTTGAAGGCTATGACACCATCATATATGGCGGCGGCCTCTATGCCGAGATAATCGGCGGTGTGAGCCTCATTACCAAAAACTATGACTTGCTCTCAGGTAAAAAGCTTGCCGTTTTCACCACAGGCATTACGCCTATAGATTGCCGCGAATATTATGATGACATGGTAGTATGCAAAAACTTCAAACCCCATATGCTTGAAAAGATAAGGGTTTTCAACTTCCCCGGCAAGATGATAATGGGCGAGCTAACTGCGGTGCACCGTGCCGCCATAAAAACTCTCAAAAAGATTATGTCATCAAAAGAAAACCCCACCGAGATGGAAACCATGCTCATTAAGCTTTGCGATGCCGACGGTGACTTTACTGACTTTAAGGCTATTGACGAGCTTATAGATTATGTGGTAGAATGATGCTATATCATAACCGATTCCTTGTATTCCTTGGGTGACATGTTGGTCACTCTTTTGAACACCTTTGAAAAATAATGAGGATTGTCATAGCACAGCATTGCCGAAATCTCGGAGATGCTGTGTTTTTCTTCTCTTATGAGGGTCTTGGCTTCTTCGATTTTGATTTTGTTTATGTATTCATTCATGGTCATGGAGCAGCACTCTTTGAATTTTGCCGAGATATATGACCTGCTGAACGATAGCTTTCGGCAGATGTCCTCCACTGTGATTTTGCCGTAGACACTGGCATGAAGAAGCTCCACCACGCCTCTGACGAGATTGTCGTGTATCTCATGGTCGATGGTGGTTTTTTTGGCGCTGATGTCAAAGCGCAGCAGTGCAATGAGCAGCATTTCGAGGTTTAGCTTGATGAGCTGCTCGCCGCCTGCGGGGGCATCATCTTTGGGAACAAGCTCTGTGAGATAGGGGTTGTTGCGCGCAAGGTGAAAGCAGTCCTCCGCTTCGGAGATGATATTGGTTATGTAGGAGCGAAGTGGAGTGGGAATGGAGAGCTGACGCCCTTTGAAAAAGTGCATGGCTTTTGAAGTGCACACAAAGGTTATGATGAACACATTGGGTGCCACCTTGCCGTTTGCCGACACAGCGTGAAATTCATTTGGCCTGTGAAACACAGCCTCGCCCTGGCGGAGAGTGAACTCGCGGCTTTTGGCTTTGATGACGGCTTCGCCCTTGTCCACATACACCATCTCCCAGAAATCGTGCTTTTCGCCGTGGGAGTGGAAATTGCGGTCAAACTCAAAATAGTGGATTGTCACTATTGCGCTCACATTTATGATGCAATCTATTTTTTGTGTGTGATATGATGATTTCATTATGTCCTCACTTTATAAAAGTATAAGTATAAAGTATATTATTGTATTGAAAAACTCTGTGTGTAATGATACCATATAATTAATAATAAGTCAATATGAAAGGGGAATTTGAAGAATGAATGTTCTTGCAATAGGATGTCATCCCGACGACATGGAAATCAACTGTGCGGGCACGCTCGTAAAGTGTGTCAAGAGGGGCGACAATGTTACTGTGTGCCATGTTGCCAACGGCAACCTCGGTCATGCTATAATCCAGCCCGACGAGCTTCGTGAAATCAGAATTGGCGAAGCCAAAAAAGCAGGCTCGCTTGCAGGCATCAAGGTTGTGACATGTGACATTGGTGACTGCTTGGTCAATGAAGCAAGCAAAGAGCAGCTCGACACTTTGGTGGACATCATCAGAGAGGCTGACCCTGATTTTATCATCACTCATGCACCCACTGACTACATGCCCGACCATGTGGCCGTGGCAAGACTTGTGTTCAACGCTTCGTTCAATGCAAGTGTGCCTCACTACAAAACAAAAGTAGACAAGGTTGCAAAGGTTACCCCCATTTATTATATGGACAATCTTGCAGGTCTTGGCTTTGTGCCCACCCATTTTGTAGATGTAACTGACGAGATTGACTTAAAGCTTGAAATGCTCGAGTGTCACGAAAGCCAGCTCAAATGGATGAGAGACCATGACCACATCGACTTTGCCGATTTTGTAAAGACCTGTGCCAAGTACAGAGGCTTCCAGTCCAACTGTGCATATGCCGAAGCATTCAGCGAATGTCTGGTATATCCCAAGGTTCAGGCTCAGAGACTTTTGCCGTAATTAATTTTAATTCAAATATAAGGAGGATTTTATCATGAATTTCATCGATACCGTTAAAGGTTCACTGCTTGAGGGTTTTTACCCCGCAGGATGGGACATGGCAAAAATTGACAAATGCTGTGACCCTGCTAACAAAGTAGAAGACAGACAGGATTTCTGGCACAAGGATTTCACACCCGTGAGATGTGATAATCTCTATGAATTTGATACA
>JAFYUA010000135.1 GCA_017549745.1 Clostridia bacterium
TAATTTGGATTTTTCAAAGCCCTCTGCATTTTGCAGAGGGCTTTTTGTGTGGACATGCTTTGTTAACAAAAATCAGCATGGTCGAATATTATAGACAGTGGGGAATTCAAATACACTAACCCCGGTCTGGAGGTGCGCACATGAAAATACCTTTTATGCCTGAAAATCCTAACCTTGCTTTTGCATATGTACCATTTCAGGAATTCAAAAATCTTTATTCCACCGAAAAAGCTTTGCATAGGGGAACAATATTCAAAGACCTGGATATTCCTTTTGAAACCTACAAAGACAATCCTATCATGAATCCATTTATCAAATAGTGCGGAGGTTATATATATGTATTATCCCAAGACAGATTTCTGTCCATTCAACACGGATAATCCCGAATATTCTCCTTCGAGAGAAAATGAACGCGTGGAATGTCCGATAGACGAAAGAGAACTTCAAAAAGAGATGCAAAGAGAACTCACAAGGTCAGACATGGAGCAATCCCCCAACCATGACACTCGCTGTGAGATGATGAAAAAAATTGAGGAAACAGAATTTGCAGTAATCGACCTTAATCTCTTCCTCGACACCCATCCCGATTGTGCTCAGGCTCTTGAGCTTTTTGCTAAGCTTGCTGCCACTCTCAAAAGTCTTAAAAGTGACTATCAGGCACGCTATGGCCCGCTTTATGCTTGCGAAAGCAAAAAAGACACTCCATTTCAGTGGGTAGAACCCGGCCGCAAATGGCCCTGGGAAATTTGAGGAGGTAACAGATTATGTGGGATTATCAAAGAAAATTAATTTATCCTGTAAAGATTAAAAACCCCAATCCAAAGCTTGCAAAAATTGTAATCAGCCAATACGGTGGACCTGACGGTGAGCTGGCTGCATCACTGAGATATCTCAGCCAGCGCTTCACCATGCCCGACGAGGTTTCCAAAGGACTCCTTACTGATATAGGCACCGAGGAACTTGCTCATCTTGAGATGGTGGGTACTCTTGTAAATCAGCTCACGCGTGGCACCAATGCCGATTGTGTAAAGGAAAGTGGTTTCTATGATTATTTTATCAATCATTCCACGGGCGTATATCCTGCCAACACCAACGGCACTCCTTTCAACGCAATGGCACTTGCAGTGACAGGCGACCCCATCACAGACCTCAACGAAAACCTTGCAGCAGAGCAAAAGGCACGCTCGACCTATGACAACATTCTTCGCATGAGCGATGACCCTGATGTTAATGATGTTATAAAATTCCTCCGAGAAAGAGAGATTGTGCACTATCAGCGCTTCGGTGAAGCACTCAGAAGAGTTGAAGAAAAACTCACTTCCAAAAACAAATTCTATATGAACAATTAAAAAAATAACTCCCCATATGGTTTAACCATATGGGGAGTTGAATATTAATCAGCGTTTTTGTCATATCCGCATTTTGTGCACACAGTGTTAACTGCAAGCTCTACATTGTCACAATCAGGGCAATTCCATGTGAGGTCTTCCTCGCTTGTGATGAGAGGCTTTTTGGCATCGGCATAAATCGGAGCAGTTTCTGCTTTGAGATTTTCGATAGCCACGCTTGTTTTGTCAAGGCCGAGCATGATGTTTATCTTTTCACTGAGGGCATCAATACTGTCATATATCCTCTTTTGCTCAGTTTTGGTCTTTTCGATTTTGTCAATAATCATTGCCTGTGCGCCAAAGATCAGAGAGAGCAATAGCCCTGCTGCAGCGGTTTTAAGCTGCACCATAAATTCGTCGGCTATTATGCACAGTATTATTGTGACCACAAGCACTGCTATTGATGCTGCTTTGCAAAGTGCAGATGTTTTGCTTTTCATCATTGTAAATCATTCCTTTACTAAATTAATCCAAAAACGAGGGCAAGGAGCTTCTTCTCACGGGTGCAGATTCTTCTTTCTTAACGGGTGTTTCCAATGATGGCACATCTGCTTTTATGAGGTCTACAATGTAGCTGTTGAGAGATTTGCCAATGCTTTGAGCATGTTTTTGAATTATTTCCTTTTCGCCCTTTGGCACTCTCAGCACAAAAGTGTCTACTTTTTCTTTGAGATATTTGTCTTTTGCTTTCTGACTACCGTTATTCATAATAACACATCCCTTTACTTTTTGTCAATGGAGTTCACAAATTCTGCGCCTGCGGCAATGGCTTTTTGCACGGCTTCTTTGGCAGGGCCGCCTGTAACGCTGCGTTCATTCACACATGTGCCAAGGTCGATTGCTTCATATATGTCTTCTTCGATAATCTCAGAGCATTTTTTGAATTCTTCCATTGTAAATTCGCTGAGTGCTTTGTTTGTGTCGAGTGCATATGCAACCATTTTGCCTATTACTTCATGCGCCTGTCTGAATGGCATGCCTTTTTTTACCAGATAATCTGCCGCATCGGTTGCATTGGTAAATCCGCCGCCTGCTCCGCGGTGCATGTTGTCTTTGTTTATTTTCATAGTGGCAATCATTTTTTCAAACACAGGCACGCACAGCTTGATGGTGTCGATTGCATCAAATATACATTCTTTGTCTTCCTGCATATCTTTGTTGTATGCAAGGGGCAGACCTTTCATTGTGGTGAGTATGCTTACAAGGTCACCATACACCCTGCCGCTTTTGCCTCTGATGAGCTCTGCAACATCAGGGTTTTTCTTTTGAGGCATTATCGAGCTGCCCGTGGAGCATGCATCGTCCATTTCGATGAACTGAAATTCGTTGGTGTTCCACAAAATTAGCTCTTCGCAATATCTGCTCAGATGCATGATGAGTATGGAAAGGGCAGAGGCTAGCTCAATCACAAAATCTCTGTCAGATACGCCGTCGAGTGAGTTAAGAGTGATGGAGTCAAAGCCGAGTTCTTTTGCCACAAATTCTCTGTCCAGAGGGTAGGTTGTGGCGGCGAGTGCGCCTGAACCGAGAGGCATCACATTTGTTCTTTTGTACACATCGCAAAGTCTTTCAATGTCTCTTTTAAACATTTCAAAGTATGCCATGGTATGATGAGCAAGAGTGATGGGCTGCGCTTTTTGCAGGTGAGTGTAGCCGGGCATGATGGTGTCGAGGTTTTCGCCTGCTATATCAAGCAGAGTCTTTTCGAGCGACACAAGCATCTCTTTTATTTCCTCGATTTCATCTTTCAGATACATTCTTATGTCAAGAGCCACCTGGTCATTGCGGCTTCTGCCTGTGTGCAGCCTTTTGCCTGCATCGCCTATGCGGCTTGTGAGGATTGTTTCGATGTTCATGTGGATGTCTTCGGCATCGACCATAAATTCAATCTTGCCGTTTTCCACATCGTCGAGAATTTCACCGAGAGTTTTCACAATCAGTTCGCTGTCCTCTGGCGGAATAATGTTGCATTTGCCAAGCATCTTTGCATGGGCAATGCTTCCGAGTATATCCTGACGGTACATACGCTGGTCAAAGCGTATTGATGAGTTAAAGTCATTCACTTCAGAATCGGTGTTTTTGCTGAATCTGCCGCCCCAAAGCTTCATGGTGCATCTTCCTTTCTGATTTGTCAAGCTTTATAATATGCAAATTTCGGGTAATCCGCTTGTGCGGATTGCCCGAAATTTATCTGCGTTGATTATTTGTTGTCGTTTTCGTGATTTTTCATCATCATAGCGCGCACCTTGAGGGGCAGACCAAAGAGATTGATAAATCCTTCGGAATCCTTCTGGTTGTATACTTCATCTGCATCAAAGGTTGCGATTTCTTCGTTGTAGAGTGAGTAGGGTGATGTTGTGCCTGCAGGTGTGCAATTGCCTTTGTAGAGTTTGAGACGCACTTTACCTGTCACGGTTTCCTGAGTAGAATCCACAAAAGCAGACAATGCTTCGCGAAGAGGTGTGTACCACAGTCCGTCATACACAAGCTCTGCAAATTTGTTGGCAACATCC
>JAFYUA010000136.1 GCA_017549745.1 Clostridia bacterium
CTCATGTCACGCGGTGACCGCCCCACAGTGCGCACTGCCAAGGTGTATATCCTCGGCGGAAAGCTCACAAATGATGATGTGGCTGCTATCAAAAAATATGTCATCAATCCCGTTGAAAGCCGTGAAGCATCTCTTACAACCTACGAGTCGCTTGCAAATGTTGCAGGCACTCCCGAGCCTGTAAAAACTATCGACGGCTTCATCAAGATGAACGATTCCGAGCTCAAGCAGCTCCTCGATGACATGGGGCTTGCTATGGACTTTGATGACCTTTCCTTCTGCCAGAGCTACTTCCTCTCAGAAGACCGCGACCCCACAATCACCGAAATCAAAATGATAGATACCTACTGGTCTGACCACTGCCGTCACACCACATTCCTCACCACCATCGACGGTGTGGAATTTGAAGACGAGCTCAACAAAAAAGCTTTTGACCGCTATGTGCAGACCCGCACCCTCACAGGCCGTTCCAAACCCATGAACCTCATGGACATTGCCACCATGGCAGTGAGATATCTTCGCTCCACAGGCAAGCTCGACAAACTTGACGAATCAGAAGAAATCAACGCCTGCACAGTCAAGATAGATGTTGATGTTGAGGGCGAAAAGCAGAAATGGCTGCTCCTTTTCAAGAACGAAACCCACAATCACCCCACCGAGATAGAACCTTTCGGCGGCGCTGCCACATGCATAGGCGGTGCTATCCGTGACCCGCTTTCGGGCAGAGCCTATGTGTATCAGGCAATGCGTGTGACAGGCGCGGCAGACCCGCTTCGCCCCGTGTCGGAAACAATCCCCGGCAAGCTTTCACAGCGCAAAATCGTCACCACTGCTGCCAATGGCTATAGCTCCTATGGCAATCAGATTGGTCTTGCCACAGGTCAGGTAGATGAGCTCTATCACGACGGCTATGCTGCAAAGCGCCTTGAAATCGGCGCGGTTGTTGGTGCGGCTCCTGCCGAAAATGTGCGCCGTGAGCGTCCTGCCCCCGGTGACATTGTCATTCTTCTCGGCGGTCGCACAGGCCGTGACGGCTGCGGCGGTGCCACAGGCTCGTCAAAGTCGCACAGCATGGAATCTCTCGAATCATGCGGTGCCGAAGTGCAAAAGGGTAATGCCCCCGAAGAAAGAAAGCTTCAGCGCCTTTTCCGCAATAAAGAAGCCTCCACACTCATCAAGCGCTGCAATGACTTTGGCGCAGGCGGTGTGTCGGTTGCCATTGGCGAGCTTGCCGATGGCCTGAGCATCAATCTCAATGCCGTTCCCAAAAAATATGACGGTCTCGACGGCACCGAGCTTGCCATCAGTGAATCTCAGGAGAGAATGGCTGTGGTAGTAGCTCCCGAAGATGTTGACAAATTCAAAGCACTTGCCGACTCAGAAAACCTCGAAGCTACCGTTGTTGCCACAGTGACTGCAGAACCTCGTCTTGTGATGCAGCACGACGGCAGAAAGATAGTGGACCTTTCGCGCGAATTCCTCAATTCCAACGGTGCCGAAAAGCACATGAACATATCGGTAGAAAAGCCCTCGGCTTATGACAAAGCAATTGGCGAAGGCTCTTTTGCAGCCAAGCTCGAAGCTTTGGCAGATGACCTCAATGTGTGCTCCAAGCGCGGTCTCAGCGAGCGTTTTGACTCCACCATCGGTGCAGGCTCAGTGCTCATGCCCTTTGGCGGCAAGCATCAGATAACACCCTCTCAGGCTATGGCAGCCAAGATTCCGCTTGAGCGCAAAGAAACCGACACCTGCTCGGTTATGTCATGGGGCTACAATCCCTACATCACCGAAAAGAGCCCCTATCATGGTGCATATCTCGCAGTTGTGGAATCAATCTCCAAGCTCGTAGCCACAGGTGCTCCCCTTGATGATTGCTATCTCACATTCCAGGAATATTTCAAAAAGCCCGGCAATGATCCCAAGCGTTGGGGCGAGCCTCTCAGTGCACTGCTCGGTGCATTCTCGGCTCAGCTCGACTATGGTGTGGCATCAGTAGGCGGCAAGGACTCCATGAGCGGCAGCTTTGAAAAAATCGATGTTCCGCCCACACTCGTTTCCTTTGCAATCACAGTTGGCGATGCCAAGAAAATCATTTCGCCCGAGTTCAAAAAGAGCGACTCCAAGGTATATTGCCTTGCTCCCAAATATAATGAAGACAATCTCCCCGATGCCAAAGCTCACAAGGCACTCTTTGACACTGTCACAGAGCTCATCGCAAGTGGCAAGGTCATCTCTGCCTACACACCCACCTATGGCGGTATTGCAGAGGGCATCATGAAAATGACCTTTGGCAACAAGGTTGGTTTTGCTTTTGAATCGGGTCTTACCGATGAATATCTCTTTGGTTATAACTACGGTGCATTTATCTTAGAGGCAACCGAAGCTATAGACGGCGCAGTATTGCTCGGCACAACCACCGATGCTTATGCCATCACCAAGGGTAGCGAGAGCGTTTGCCTTGATTCTTTGCAAAAAATTTATGAAGACAAGCTCGAGAGCGTGTTCAGCTGCAACATTGCCACAGAGGACAAGCCACTGCCCACAGTGTCATATGAAGCCAAGCAAGTAGCTTCTCCCAAGATTGGCATTGCAAAACCCAAGGTGCTCATTCCTGTGTTCCCCGGCACCAACTGTGAATATGACACCGCAAAGCGCCTTGCAAAAGCAGGTGCCGAGCCTGAAATAATTGTCATCAACAATCTCACCTCAGCAGGTGTTGCACAGTCGGTTGAGACCATAGCCAAAAAAATCGGCGAGTCTCAGATTATCTTCATCCCCGGCGGCTTCTCAGGCGGTGACGAACCCGACGGTTCGGGCAAGTTCATCACAGCATTCTTCCGCAATCCTTTGGTGAAAGATGCAGTAAATGAGCTTCTCAAAAACCGCGATGGTCTCATGGCTGGCATATGCAACGGCTTCCAGGCTATCATCAAGCTCGGCCTTGTGCCCTACGGCGAGATTATCGACACCGATGAAAACTCTCCCACACTCACATTCAACACCATCGGCCGTCACCAATCGCGCATAGTGCGCACCCGCATTGCATCTAACCTCTCGCCATGGCTTTCAAAGACCAAAGTTGGCGATGTATATAATGTAGCAATCTCTCACGGCGAAGGCAAGTTCCTTTGCTCCGAAGAGCTTGCAGCAAGCCTTGCTGCAAACGGTCAGGTTGCCACACAATATGTTGACCTCTCAGGCAACCCCACCAATGACATCCGCTTCAACCCCAACGGTTCAGTGCTTGCCATCGAAGGTATCACATCAGCCGACGGCAGAGTCTTTGGTAAGATGGGTCACTCCGAGAGAATAGGAGCTAACCTCTACAGAAATGTTGAAGGCAACTATGACATGCAGATGTTTGAAGCTGCTGTTGAATACTTCAATATATAATAATTAATCAAACGCACCATAGCCATTTTGGATATGGTGCGTTTCTGTATACAAAAAAGAACCGTGGCACTAAACGCCACGGTTTTTTGATTAAATTCAGTCAAGTGTCAGTATTTGCTCTAAGAACTCTGCAGGTGAATATACAGTAACCTCAGATTTTGCGTAATCCTTTTGATTTCTTGTTACAATGCAATCAACATCACATCTTTTAGCTGTTTCGCACATGACAGCATCTTCGTAATCGGACATATCAGAAGAAAGTGCCTGCCTGCAATCCAACTGTGTTGTATCAAGAATATCAAACAATCCCAATAAAGTTTTCAAAATTTTTCTTGTCGCCTCATCGCTATGTGTTGAACGATGGGTAATATAATAAATGTCAAGCACGGATTTTGCAGAAATATATCCGGTCGCATGTTTATTTGCAATTGTAAAAAATATTTGTTGAGCTTCCTTTGCAAATGGTTCTCTGTTTTGTAAAGCGTCGATTATAACGCAAGTATCAATTAATGCTCTCATATTCTATCAAGCCTTTCGTTTTTTGCTTCCTCAAGTGTAATATCCTGCGGAAGAACACCAAACAGAGATTTTGCCATATCTATGCGATCCTGATTTGGGTTACTTAATTTAGCAACAACTTTTCCATTTTTTGTGATAAAAATATCTTCTGTTGCTGAAAGTAAAAGATACTTACCAAGATTTAATTTTAACTCTGTAGCTGTAATAGACATAATCGATTCTCCCTTCGTTATTCATTTCACTTATATTATATGCAAATCGAACGATTTTGTCAATGGTTTTGTTCGATTTTTGTATCCAAATGCATATGGTCGCACAAATAAATAATATGAGTGGGAGACTTTCACAAATGTCTCGCGGGCGATTGATGAATGCCCCTACATAATCCTGTTATTTCGAGCGAAACATCCTTTTTTGTCATTCTAAGGCGAAGCCGAAGAAGCTCAGTATCTTCATGCGAAAATTACTTTTGGGAACAATTTTCATGACATGTCGGCTAAATTTGTACTAAATAATTGATTTATGCAGTTGAATTCACGCAAAAAAGAACCGTGGCACAAAGCCACGGTTCTTTTCGATTAATTAATTAAGTTAGAGAACTTAAGAATTAATTAGTGTTGCACATCATATCCAACAGACTGCTGTTCTGAATATACTATGATATCCTTAACTGTGCTTCTGGATTTGATAGCTATAAAGTAGTTAGCTGTATCATTATCTTCATCAGCTTTAGCTACATTACCTGCTTTCCAATCAGCTGCGTGAACTCTCTGTCTGTTAGCAGATTCGTTTACAAAGGTATATCTGTTTGTTTCAGCCTTGATTACAACATTTGCAAGAGGAGTGCCATCGGATTTTACAGCTTTGATAACCATACCATTGTTGCCGGAGTCGTAAGATTCGATATAACCATCAATGAATGTGAGGTTTTTATCAGCACCTTCGATTACAGCCTGGGCAGTTGTATTGATAGCACCTACAGCACCTGCAATAGCATTGCCATCAGATGTAGCCATGCGAATAACAACACCATAAGCAGCAGCAGTGCCGTTGCCATCATCAGTGAACATCATAGCAGCACCAACATTGATATCGTTCTCATAGCTTGTGCCCCATTCTGGTTTTGAAACATCATCGTCTTCGGCAATTGTGATAACTTTTGCAGTATCATCGTTAGCTGTTACATAGGTAATCTTTTTAGCTTTTTCGTTGTCACCGATTGTGGTTGTTGTAACATTGGTGATGATAGCGAGATCCTGTTCAACATCAATCTTGCTTCCGCCATAGGTTACAACGAGGCAGTCAGCTTCGGTTGTACCATTAACAACATGTGTTACATAGTAACCGCCGTATTTGTTTTCATCAACGAGAGTATCGAGAGTTGTAGCAAACACAGAGTTTTCATTGTCGGAAGTGATGTTGAAGATAACAGTGTCATCTTCGAGGTCTGTGCCGAGATACTGAGCATCTTTTTCATATTCAGCCTGCGAAGCAGCAGAGTTGCTGTCTGCGTCACCAAACTCAGTTGTAGCAACAGCATTGATTTCAGAGATTAAGCCCTTGGAGTTAAGTTCATAGGTAACGATTCTTCTTGTTACATATGCAGGATCGTTGATTGCAACTGCATCAGATGTAGCAACTCTAAGGTCATTGAGAGTACCTGCACTGTTGTAAGTTGTATCTTTATTGATTGTTACACCAAAGATATCGGCACCGTCTTTTACAGCGTAGGTAACGATTTCGTTGTCCTTAGTAAGCATTTTAACCTGCCATTCTTTGGAGAAACCGTTAGCATCAGTGTGAGCTACACCAAGAATGTATGCGTAGTTGCCAGTGATTGAAGCAGAAACTTCAAAGTTGAAGATTTTTCCTGTTCTTGTGAGGTAGAAGGTACCTTCATCACCAAGTGAGGGCTGAGCACCTTTGAAACCATATTCTGTACCATCAATGTACACAGCATCGGCTTTTACTTCACCTACAGTACCGGTTACAGTATTTTTGCCAAGATTGATAATTTCTTTCCATTTGTCAGCAGCGAAACTATCATTTTCTACAATGTAAGCAATTACATCATCTTTTTCGAAATCTGCAAGTGTGATGGCATCGCCGTTTTTGTCAACCATTGTTACGGGAGTATCATTGTCAAAATCAAATTTGAATGTCTCACCGCCAGCTGTGAAATTGTCTCTGTCAGCTTCAACATACTGTACTCTTGCGTATTCGTATTTCTTAACAATTACTGTATCAAATCTGTTGTTGTCGTTTGTGTCGTGAGCAACGATTTCAATATCTTCGTTCTGGTCGATATAGTCGGTGATTGAAGTATAATCGCCAGCGGCCTCTTTATTATTGTTGTAGTAGAAATCTACAGCAGCGCTGTTAGCTTCAAATTTGAGAAGCTCTGAGTCATATTTTGATTCAGATGTATAGTAGGAAATACCTGCATCTGTTACATTTTCGATATCTTCAATGCCGAGCTCAACAGTTGTGTTGTTAGCGTTGGGCATAATAGCAATGATTTCGTATTTGCTTTTAGCATATTCTTTAACAAATACTGTAGAAGCAATGCCGAAGTAATCAGCAGCATTTACACCTTCAGCAACTTTGAAATCATAAGGTCCGGCAACCATGTCACCATCGTTGTCTTCGAAATCTTCGCTATCGTAGTGGTCAGCAACTGTGAATGATAC
>JAFYUA010000015.1 GCA_017549745.1 Clostridia bacterium
AAAATCGTTATCTTCTTTCATGAAATTTTCACCACCCACAAAACCGCAACGAATAATTCTGGGGCCAAAATCTAATGTGACATACACTTCGATTGTGCCATTTGAAATGCACACGCATCTGCCGTAGGAATTATATTGAAGTTCATTTACTGTAATCATTATATTACTCCTGTTATTTTAAATATTTATAATATGTTTTATAAAATGCATTGATGAATATGCCATACACCAAATCATAGGCAAGCATAAGCACAATACCACACAGCCATATCCACACTGTGCCAATGTCAAAAAGGCTGTTTTGACCAAATGCACTCAAAATAATGTACATGCCGAAAAGGTGAATATTCCACACAAAAAATTTGACTATATATTCCCAAGCAATCTTGTTGATGCGTTCGATATACAGTTTCAGCAAAGGATATATGCCAAAAACGGAGGCATAACTCCAGGCAAGTAGCTTGTTTGGAACTGCAAAAACAGATATCATAAAAACTGCAAAATATGTGGTAAAAGCAGCAAGCCCTCTGTAGCGAAGAATGCATATGCCCATGACTACAGATGAAGCAAACAAAAATGCTATTTTTGCAGGGAGATACGAACCTATAAAGAGTAACACCAGGCACAAAGCAGCACAAATGCCGCCACCGGCAAGTTTATTTGATTTCAACTCAAGCACTCTCCTTTAAGCAGTTATCTGCAGCCAATGCAAGGAATGATGTTGCCTCCGCACATTTCGCAGCAGCAATCTGCGCAGATAAGAGTCTGGCATCCATCACAACAGCTATCGTTGTAGCCACCCATGTTGCCAAAGGTGCGATAGCCTGTGCCGCCAAAATCCATGCTATCCCTTGCCTGACGAAATTCAGCGTTGGATGGGTCCATAGAAGCTGCACGATTGAGGTGCTGATATGCCATGTCGTACCAACCCTTTTTCTTCATAACCATGCCCATTAAGAAATGCCACTCGGCATTTCTCACACGCACATTATTCAAAAGCATCTCAGCTTCTCCCAGCCTGCCCGAATTGATGAGCATTCTGATTTTGTTGACATCAAAATCAGGCGTAGAATTTTCATTGGAGCCATATGATGAATATGAAGAATTGGAAGACGCATTTTTGCGCTCGTTCATCACAGCATCATATGCAGCATTGATTTCTTTGATTTTTTCGGCAGCAAGCTCTGCAAGCGGATTGCCTACATAACGGTCAGGATGGTATTGCTTGACAAGCTTTCTGTAGGCAGTATTGATTTCATCGTCTGAGCTTTCGGGAGTAACCCCGAGAATTTTGTATGGATCAGTCATTTTTTCCTCCGTCGATTCTGAACAAGTTGTCACAGGCATATCGAAACCCCATATATATTATATTATCCAGAATGTCTTTGTTTTTTTTGATTGCAAGCGCTCTGTATGAATTTGCAACAGCGGCAAGAGTCATATTGAGAGAGCCCATTACTTCGTGATTGAATTGTTGTGAACCAAGGTATTGCTCATCATGAGCGCAAATATAAGGGTTGTAGTTATTGGTTTTTAAATCATGCTTCAAATCAGAAAACGCATCGGCAATATAGATGAATCTGCCAATGTTATACCCGAGCGATTCCAAAGATGGATCAAAGCTTTTGAACATGCATGATGTAAGAATTGCAAACGGGTCTGCCGCCATGTCGATAGAAGAACATTTCTCATCTTCAAGCTTTGAAAGACGGCTAAGCTGCTCTCTGACAAAGATGGATAAATCAGGAAGCTTGCCACAAGCCTTTTTGTATGCTCCGATATATGGCAGGCGTGCAAAAAAGGCTTTGACACTGTGTTCATCAGTAACATCATCACATAGCTTGTGATAGGCAAGAATTATGCTTACATCGCCAGCATAGTCAATGGCTTTGTTGCAGGTGCACACAGTGTGCTGCCCCAAATGCTTGACGCAGCCCTGCTTTGCAAGACACGGCTCATCATCACTCAAGGAATCTGCAATAATTGCCAGAAATGTCATATCATAGCTGAGTCCAAAGCGGACAAGCTGATTATACCTCTTGCCGAGAGCTTTGCACAAGCCGCAATAATATGCTCTGAAAACCTCATAATCTTTTATTTTCAGTTCACTTTTATATACATTAACAAAACCAAACACAAAATATACCTCAATATCACATTATACTTATATTTTAATATATTACTCAGATAATTGCAAGATAAATTTTGTAAAACATGTGTTAATAAGCTTGTAATTTCAATATTTTCTGCTATAATTATTATATCAGAGAAATTTGGGAGACCGACATGAAAAAACATAAGATTATTAATTACAGTGAAATTGATTATATTCTTCTTGCCGTCACGGCAATTTGTGTGATATTTGGCGCCTTTGCCATAAATAGCGCAGTGAAATCCTTTGACGGCGGCGCGAGCTTTGTGACAATTCAGCTATGCGGAGCTTTGCTTGGCTTTATTGGTGCATATGTCATCACAGCCATTGATTATGACAAGCTTGGCAAGCTGACTAAGACTATATATATACTGTGCGTGTTATTTCTTATAGCCGTTTTGGTAGTGGGCACAGGGCGTGAGGACACAGGCAGCAAAAGCTGGATTCGCTTTGGACCCATAGGTATACAGCCATCGGAAATTGTGAAAATAGGATTTATTATTACATTTTCAAAGGCGGTTGCCAGATGCGGCGACAAGCTCAACAAACCCAAAAATGTGTTCAAGCTACTGATGCATGCGGGTGTATTTTTGTTTTTGATAATGCTTCAGCCTGATTTTGGTACTACCATGGTGTTTATAGTGATATTTGCAGGCATC
>JAFYUA010000137.1 GCA_017549745.1 Clostridia bacterium
AATGCGAGCACGAGCTGAATGGTAATGTTCTGCACAAAGGTGAGAATGGTGACCATGCCTGCATCATAGCGCGCAATCATGGTGGAGTTAAAAAGCATGTTGAGCTGATACGCCCCCACTCCCAAAAGCACGGGCACCGTCATTTTGCCTGCCTTTATGATGTCGGGGTCAGTGAGGCGAAAACGCGGTCTGTAGCGGTAGCCCACCCGATATAGCGGCGGCACCAATATGAGCGCCTGAAGAGCAAGACCTGCCACTGTGGCAAAGAGAAGCCCCGTCACGCCGAATCGGTCCGACAAAAAGAGCACATATGCAATGACTATGAGCGAGCTTGGCACGCTCACAAACGCAGGCAGCCAGAATTTGCCCTCTGACTGCAGCATGCCCTGAAAGATATAGTTCCACGCATAAAAAAACATCACTGGCATTACAATCATGAGGCTTTTCACGGCAAATGAGCGCGAAGCATCATCACTTGCAAAGCCTGTGAAGCTCACCAGAAGTGGCGCAATGCATATGCCTGCAATCACCAAAAGAAGCGTGAGCACAGTGGACACTGTGATGATGTTGTCGGCAAAAAGCTTTGCCTTTTGCATCTCGCCCACTGCGCGGTGACCCACATAGATGGGGATAACCACAGTGGAGAGTGCAGTGCCTATGCAGGTGAAGATAATGTTGGGAATGTTTATTGCATAAGAATAGATATTGATGTATATGCTGTCAGTGCCAAAAACCGACATATAAATCTGAGAGCTCAAAAGTGCAAGCAGCCTTGAAGCTATCATTATCACCATCACTGAGCCAATCAGCGAGCCTATGTTTTTCTTTTTCATGAGGTTATGGTCTCCAGGTCACATTTTCTTTGAGCACTCTTGCAGGATTACCACCCACAAGTGCGCGCGGCGGCACATCTTTGGTCACTAAAGCTCCTGCAGCAACAACTGCCCCCTCGCCTATGGTGACTCCCTTGAGCACTGTGGCACCGCAGCCAATCCACACATTGTCGCAGATTTTCACAGGCTTGATAACCTCAGTGTCGCAGTTCAGCTTGTGATAGTCGCGGTCAAGAATATTGCAATCCCACGAAATGTCACAACCCGAGCCAATCTCTACCACAGAGCCTGCATGAATCTCGGTGCGGTCGCCAATGTAGGTGCGGTCCCCTATCGTGATGCGTGCTCTTGCATCTGCGCCATAGGCGCTGAGCTTGACACCGCGGTGCAAAAGCACCCTGTGACCCACGCTGACCTCACCATTTGACTTCCACACTCTCACTCCCTTTTCGATGCGCAAAAGAGAGCCGCAGGAAGAAAATTTATATTTGCAAAGCATGCCCCGCAAAACTGCAAAGGCGTTTGTCATAAAATCTCTTATATTCATATATATCACCAGTGTTTATTATATCATAGTAGCATTTTTTAGTCAACAATTATCTCGTCTTGACTAATTGCTCCAAATATTGTATTATATAATTTAGCATATTAATAATGAAAGGACTGAAAACATGAACGGCGGCGCATACATTATGGTTGTTATAGGCATACTCGCGGCAAAATGTCTTGGCTTTTTGCGAGACATTGTGTTTGCGTCTGTTTTTGGTGCGAGTGAATATACCGACATATATTTTCAGGTTTTCGGTCTGGCAAGCCTTGTGTTCACAGGCATTGGCGGAGCACTCTCCACCCTTGTCATCAAAAATCTCAACAAGAGCGAAAACAGCACAGAGCAAAGGCAAAAGCAATATGTGGCGCAGTTTATCGGCAAGACCGCCATTGTCACAATAGCCATCACCGCGCTTCTCTATGCACTTGCAGGGCCGATTGTAAAGCTTCTTCTTCCGGGGCTTGCAGGTCATATGCATGACGATGCAGTGAAGATAATGTACATCATGCTGCCGAGCTGCCTTTTTGTCATTGTGGCATATATAATGTCGGGCGTGTTGCAAAATTCGGGTGTGTTTTTTGTGACCTCTGTGATGAGTCTGCCCTATAATGCAGTCATCATAGCTTCGCTCCTTGCGCCCTCGGCTGACATCACCACCGTGAGCATCATCACCACTGTGGGCTGGTTTTTGCACATTGTGATTCTCTTGCCAAGCTTTTTAAAGAAAGGCTATCGCCTTGCAGGCTCACTAAGGGGCGTGCACTCGGGCAAAGAAAACAACCGCGAAGCGTTCTATATCTTCATATCGGGCATGATGTTTCAGCTTGTGTTCATGGCCGACAAAGCCTCGGTGACAGCCGACAGCGGCGCAGCATCTACCATCAACTATGCTTCCAATCTTTTTGTAACAATAGCGAGTGTATTTGTGGTGGCAATGAGCAATGT
>JAFYUA010000138.1 GCA_017549745.1 Clostridia bacterium
ACTGTTACATATCTGTAACTGCCATCGGGTGTCATTGCCACAATCCACGCAAATTCACCGCCATCTGTCACTGTGCCACCAGGATATGCCGCCATAAAAGCGGGAGTTATATCGAAGCTATAGGCAATGGGAGTTGTGTCGTTTGAAGCAAACTTTTTAAAAGAAGTTGAGCATGTGGCATCGGGCTGATCACTTATTTGGCAACTATAATTTTCGGCATTCTTATCCCATGAAATATTGGGGGTGAGACCGGATTTATTGTCATATTTTGTATCCCATGCTTTCATATATGTGGTGCTTTCGTCCCAGTTGGTTGATGCATTAAAAATCCTGACATTGTTTGTGAAATCACCGCAGGTTTTACTTCCTTCTGCTACTGCATACACAAAGAGTTCAACCTTTGTAACAACCTTACCTTCGGGAATATCAATCTTTGAAAGATCGGTTTTGTAAAGAAGAGGTCCTGTTTCGTATGCGTTTGGTTTTTGCTGAGCAAAGAACATCGCAGTGTCGCTACCGTGAGGCGTTTTGCCATATTGTTTGTTTTCATAATGTGCGGCAAGCACGGTATCGGCAGTGATTGCAAGTTTGATTGGCTCTGCAGCCGCATCTTCGGCGCTTGCAATTACATTTGGCACAAGAGTAAAGAGAAGTGCCACAGTCAAAAATAATGACAATACTTTTTTCATGATTTTTTACCTTCCTTTTTTATAAATTTAATATATATATAACCTCATAGAGGATCATATTCTCGGAAGAGCCAAAACTTCGTTTTTGCGGTTTCGCAAATTATCCAGGCAAATGTTAATGCCTTCTTCGTAATTTGTTTCGAGCCACAAATCTCTGAATTCACGGCAAATCCAATCTATAAGAGCTGTTATGCTTTCGGCTTCTGCGGCTGTGACTTCCATATGTATTCTCAGCTTGCAAAGCTTTGCCGAGAGAACAACCATCTTGGAATTGACCACAATTTCGCGTTTGAGCCTTGTGTCAAAATCGATTTTTTCAACATCGCAAATGATGGATTCAACATAGTTCACAACATTGTCAAAATAGAAGTCATCGGCGCATTTTGTGATATCAAAGTTCCCAAAATACCCCTTAACATCAAGCGAGAACGGCAAGAGCAGTCCGCACATTGAACCGAGGTGAACGCGCTCGGGTTCAAGAAGATAGTAGTTTGAAATGCGGTAAAGAAGCTCACTGACTTTTTTGCCATCAAAGAAGAAAAAGTCCACAAAGTCATTCGCGCCATAAATAAATTCCGGCTTGAAGGCTTCGCCGTTTTGTTCACCGCCTACATTCCAACCATACTGACCGCCTAATGTCTGAGGGAAAAGACTCCACACAGGATAGTGAGGGTGCCCTTCATAGCCGCATGCCCAATCGGTAACAAGATAACCCTTTGCACCATACTTTTTGCCAACTTCTCCTGCTGTGCGAAGATTAAATGTGGTAACATCGGAGCGACCTGTCAAGCTAAAATGAGTGTTACAGGAAGGACAGACATAAAATGTTATACCCTTTTCTTTGAGAGCAAGGCAATGCTCTGCCATAACCTGTGACTGAATAAGCTCATAGTCCCATTCAAGAGCCACGGCATCTTTGGGAATACGCTTGAAAGCATCAGGATAGTTGACTATCATATCCGCCCAGAACTGCAGCTTTTTGCCATGCTTCTTGCCAACACGGTCATTTATGTCATTGAGATAGTCCATAAATACTCCGTCAATGCCCTTTTCCTTGCAGATTTCTTCAAGTTCATATTTGCCAAGACCAAAAGCTTCGTCGAGACCTACATTTAGATATTCGGATTTGAAGTATGGCAAAAGCGAATCGAAGATTTTGTCTACAAGCTCGGTTGTCTCATTCAAAAGAGGATTGATTGTACCGGTTCCTTTAACACCAGCACCTACAGCAAGATGCTTGTATTCATCTC
>JAFYUA010000139.1 GCA_017549745.1 Clostridia bacterium
AATCCACACTCCGCCAAGGCCTCTGTCATCCTGAGCACTCATCACAACAATGCCGCCATCAGACTTGGCAACCTTAAACTCAGGCATCGCTTCTTCCTTCACCTTAAAGCGCAGAATCTGAGCATCGCCGCCGTCGGTATCTCGGGCAAATCTCATGCTTATTATAATGTCACCGTCTGCATCTGTCATATCTGCGAGCGTAGAGAGTGCAAACTTTGTGGGATAGTTCTTTTGCACAAATCTGCTGCCGAGGATTTTATCTCCCCTTGATATGGTTACAAAAGTGTTCCTGCAAGGAGTATAGGTGAAATACATTTTGCCGTAGCGTGCATCGTCTTCAACCTCAGATGCAAGATACATGGCAAACTCACCATTTTGTTTTTCAACATAACCTATAGAATTTGGAACCCCATCATATATTTCGTCTGTGAAATGCGAATTATTCAAAATCTCATTTTCTTCAATAACAGGCTGCGAATTCCAGTTGCCTCTGAAGCCTGTGAATGGTATGCCAATGTCACAATTATCTTGCGACGAGCTCGACAAAGTCACCTTGCCGTCTATGAAAAATCCGTTGGTCATAACCGAAGCCAGCTGCGACATTTCACTGTCACCAAGCTCTATGGTGAGAACCGACACAGCTTCACCGCCTGCTTCCACTGTAAGTGCTTTGTCACCGCTCACATTTGCCGAAAGCTTTTTTATGCCGTTGTATTTATATGCACCTGCTAATGAATCATAGCTATAGCCATCTGTGCTCAGTTCAACAGTGGTTTTATCAAATGTCAGAGGTTCATTGCCAAAATTTTTCACTCTGAATTTAAGCTCAAAGCTGTTTTCTATTCCGTCACCAAGTGTTATGCGCGAATTCTGACCGTCACTATCAACAACAACAGCTTTGGTTCCAATAGCACGGTCAATTTTTATTACACCTGCTCCAACCTTGCGCACCGACGAAAGTGTATCGGTGCCTCTTTCATACACATTCTCTGCAGTAGAACAAATGAGCTGACGCGCAAACTGCGCACGCGCCTTGCCTGTGACAGAGGGGAAGTTTTTGTCTATGTAGTCATAGATAAGGCAAAGTGCACCTGTCACCTGCGGTGCCGCCATTGATGTGCCCGACATTGTCCCCATTCTATTATTTAAAACCGAAGAATATATGTCCACACCGGGAGCCGACACATCAACCGCAATATCAAGCGTATCACTCACGCAATATGACGATGTGCTTGCCGCAACCGCCTTGCCGTCTACACTGCCCACAGAACCAATCTTGAGCGCATAGGGGAAACTGGAATTGTCTCCAATGCTGTAATCCGCAACCTTGGTGTCTGTTGCACCGCTATGACCGTCATTGCCTGCAGCATACACTATTGATATGCCTTCATTATGTACATTGGCAAGAGCCGCTCGCAGCGCCTTAATCACATCATCCTGATTGTTTTCACTAAGATACTTCGCACTAATGCTGAGATTCACGGCATCTATATCAAACTTCACTGCATCATCGAGCGCTTTGGCAACGGCATCAAAGCTTGCATTTCCTCCGGCTTGAAACACACCCATAAATATTATCTGTGCTTCGGGAGCAATACCGCTGACCTTTCCCTCTTTTCCCTCAGAGGTGCAATTATAATTGTTGCCTGCAGCTATGCCCGACACATGCACGCCATGCGCATCTGCGCTTTGCGGCACTCCCGGCTTATTATAATAGTAATCATATGCAAACGGGATTTTTTCATTGATATACACACCATCAGTGTTGGGTAAGCCGAGCTGATTTGCAATTTGCTCAATTTCATCTTCGCTATATTTGGGCACTGCAGACTCAGACAGTTCGAGATAATCATGCGCTTCAATCCTCGTGTCTATCACGGCAACTGCTCTGCCACTACCATTGTAACCTAAATTATTTACATAAGGTGCATTTATCATATTGCCTGAATTAAGCGGTGAATATGATGAGCTTGCTGCCTCTGCAAAATGCTCAGATTGGGGCTCATCGGGAGTCACCGCTGTCAGCATAGCGTTTTCAAATACTGCCTCAACACCGTCAAGTGTTGCCATCAGCGCTGCTTCCTCACTAGACATACGCAAGGTGAACCCATTGAGCACATCGGTGTATGAATATGAAACAAATTCATCGTCAAGACTCATCAAAGCCGGACGCCCCGACAAAATTTGAGCCTTTATTTCATTTTGACATTCAATGAGAGCCTCACGGTATGCCGCCTTATATTTCTCGGTATCATCACCATAAACCGACGGCCTTTGAGGCGAAAGAAGTGCAGGCGCATCAAGTAAAACAACATATGTTTTTTGTTCTTCACTCGCAATATAGTCTGCCAAAGCAGGTAATGACATACTCACCACCATGCAAAGCATAATCGCGATTACTTTTTTGAAATTCATCACAAAGCATCTCCCCTAAAAATGCAGGGACGCGCAAAGCGCGTCCACTGATTAATTTTTTTGACTTTTTCTTATGTTAAGCAGTCTCACAATAACAGGGCTGAGCAGAAGATTTGAGCCAAGCTCAAAAAGGAAATTGACGCCCACAAGAACAAATATCATATAATACCAAACTTGTGTGCCGCCTGCCCATGCGCTGATTGTGTCCATAAAAAACACAAGGCAGCCCAAAAGAAACAATCCAGTGTTCACAACGGGGCACACTATAGCTGCCAGAGCCACACCTGCATAGCGGCTATAGCGAGATGCCCAGTGATACACAACCCCCGCTGCATATCCGCAAGCTGCACCTTTTACAAGCACTGTGATAACCGTGCCAATTACATTGACCGCCAGAAACGGAGCTGCATCACCGCTTGCAAGCACCACCACCCCAAACACAAAGCCAAGCCAGGCTCCGGCGAACATTCCGCATTCTGCCGCACCAATGACTATGGGAATGAGGACGAGTGAGATTGAGAACGGACCAAAGCGCACAAAAGCACCCATAAACTGCAAAATGATAACCAGTGCCGTCATTATGGCACCAAGAACCATTGTGCGGGTGTCCATTCGTTTGTTTGATGTTTTTACCATAAAAATTCCTCCTTGCTGTCGCTCGGTTACCCGATGCAACGCATAAAATTTTTATATATAGCCAATTAGGCAATATACATCGGATTATTTATTTTTGTCATAAAGGATTCTGAGCCCCTTTAAAAGCAAATCCTCGTCGAGCATGATGTCATGCTTGCAGTGACACACAATAGTCGAAGCAAGGCCGCCTGTGGCTATCACCTTTAGTTTCTCGCCCATTTCATCGTTGAAGCGGTCTATCATGCCGTCTATCATCGAAGCATTGCCATACACAACACCCGAGCGCATGCAATCGATGGTGTTTTTGCCAATGACAGAGCCGGGTGCTTCCAGGCTTATCTGCGGAAGCTGGGCAGTGCCGCTTGCAAGAGCCTTGAGAGCAATGTTGACACCCGGAATAATTGACACTCCGATGAATGCTCCCGAGCTATTCATCACCATCATCTTGGTGGCAGTGCCCATGTC
>JAFYUA010000140.1 GCA_017549745.1 Clostridia bacterium
CCCACTTTGTGTCGCGCGATGCAATGGACATTGAGGGCATGGGGCCGTCTATTGTGGCTCAACTGCTTGAAAAAGGGCATATCAGAAACAGTGCCGACATTTATTATCTTAGCAAAGAAACCATTGCATCAATGGACAAAATGGGCGAAAAAAGTGCCGACAATCTGCTCTCATCAATAGAAAAATCCAAGTCAAATGACCTCTCAAGGCTCATATATGCCCTCGGCATACGCCACATAGGGCTTGGTGCGGCAAAGCTGCTGTGCAAAAAGCTCAAGGACATCGAAGCCTTTTTCACTGCAAGCTCTGACACTCTCACCTCAATTGACGATATCGGCGAGGTCATGGCAGATAGCGTCATCAGCTATTTTGCCCAGAGCCATGTGCGCGATATAATAGACCGCTTTAAGGCGGCAGGCGTAAACACGCTATACATTGAAGATGAAGCCGAGGGTAATGCCCTTGATGGCATGACAATAGTGCTCACAGGCACTCTCCCCACCATGGGGCGCAAAGAGGCAGCCGAGCTCATTGAGAAAAACGGCGGCAAGGTCACAGGCAGTGTGTCCAAAAAAACCTCGCTCGTTGTGGCAGGTGAAGAAGCTGGCAGCAAGCTCGACAAGGCAAATGCGCTCGGCATACCCGTGACCGATGAAGAAGGGCTTTTGAAGCTTATAATGAAGGATTCCTTATGAACGACAAATTTGAAATCAGCGCAATAGCGCACATACACAATGACTACACATCTAAGTTTGGCATACCGCGTCAAAGCGGCATCAGCAAAGGGGTGCTCTCGGAAATCGTCTTTGACGCTGGGTTCCGCAACCCCGATGCACTGCGCGGCATAGAGGGTTATTCACATCTGTGGCTGATATGGCAGTTTTCAGATTCACTGACCACCTCGTTTTCGCCCACTGTGCGCCCTCCGCGCCTGGGCGGCAACAAGCGCATGGGTGTGTTTGCCACAAGGTCACCGTTTCGCCCCAATTCATTGGGGCTTTCGTGTGTGAAGCTTGAAGATGTAGTCAAAACTGCTGACAGGGGCACTGTGCTCATAGTAAGCGGAGCCGACCTCAAAAACGGCACTCCCATCTTTGACATCAAGCCCTATCTTGCCTATGCCGACTCGCACCCCGATGCAGTGTGCGGCTTTGCAGATAGGGTGCTCGGCTATAGCCTCAAAGCAGAGATAGAGCCCCACCTGCTCGAAAAAATCGCCCCCCAAAAGCGCGATGACATCATTGCCATGCTCGAAAATGACCCGCGCCCGTCATATCATAGGTCAGATGGCAGAGAATACGGCTTTAGCTTTGGCGGATATGAAATAAAATTCACTGTGTGTGATGCAATAATCAAGGTAACTGCGGTTATACCCCTTGAAATTTGAAAACAAATATAGTATAATATATTTAATTATGAAATAAAGTGAGGTAAATTGTAATGAAAATTGCTTTAATCAATGAAAACAGCCAGGCAGCTAAAAATGCCATTATCGTTGACACTCTCAAAAAAGTGGTAGAACCCCTCGGTCACGAAGTGTTCAACTACGGCATGTACTCTGCCGAAGACGAAGCTCAGCTTACATATGTGCAGATTGGTATTCTTGCTTCTGTCCTTCTCAACTCAAAGGCTTGTGACCTTGTTATCACAGGCTGTGGCACAGGCGAAGGCGCTATGCTTGCATGCAACTCTTTCCCTGGCGTGCTTTGCGGTCATGTTGTAGACCCCACCGACGCTTACCAGTTCACTCAGGTTAACAACGGCAACTGTATTGCTATGCCTTTTGCAAAAGGCTGGGGCTGGGGTGCTGAATTAAATCTTGGTTATGTGTTTGAAAAGCTCTTTGTTGAAGAATGGGGCGGCGGCTATCCCAAGGAGAGAGCAGTGCCCGAGCAGAGAAATGCACGCATCTTAAACGAAGTGAAAAAGGTTACTCACAATGAGCTTACCTACATCCTCAAAAACCTTGACCAGGACCTTGTAAAAGGTGCTCTTGCAGGCGAAAAATTCCAGGAATACTTCTTTGCAAACTGCAAAGACGATGCTATTGCAGCTTGCGTAAAAGAAATCATAGGTTAATATCAACCCAACCAAAAAGGTCACATCAATTCGATGTGACCTTTTTTATTTATCGTGCGCCCGACGGCGGATATTCCATTATTTCTATTTTCAAAACATCTATAACAGCTTTATCAGAGTTTTCATACCAAATCTGAGCAAAATATCCGTCTTTGGCAATTGAAAGCGGTATTGTATTATCGCTTATGTACACATATGTGTCTTTATTCACTTTAAAGGTGATGTCACCTCCAAGCTTTTTGTCATTAAACTCATACACGCCGTTGCCTATGCCTGTGAAGTTTGTGATTTCAACCAGTCTGCCCTGATATTTGTCGCCATTAAAGAGTGGCACGCCCGAGGAAACTGTGGTATTTTCTTTGCTCAAAGGAGCCTCTTTTTTTGAATCGGGGTCAAGCTCGTGGCGTAGTGTTCTATAATCATAGCCGTTTTTGCCGTCAAGCACCCGATATTCAACCTGAGCACCGAAGCCCGTCTGCACCATAATGGGCACATCAAGGGCACGCGCTGTCATAACTGCAATGTCACCTCTTTTGGCAGGGGCATTTACTGCAAGCTGAAAGCCGTCGGTGATGCCACACCTTGCTGCCGCTGCCACATATCCCGCAGGGAAACCACCCCTTGCATCCGCTATCGGCTCATAGCCAAGGCTGATGACCAACATCTTAATAAATTCTTCGTTTGTCACAGGGTCATTGGGGCGGAATAAGCCCTTGTCATCACCCTCCACCAAACCAAGAGCATGCGCCGCGTCTATCCAGGGCGTTGCCCAGTGACCGGGTGCAATATCGGGGAATGACGAAACCGCATATTCCTGAGGCTTATGGCAAAGCATTGTGCAGATAATCTTCACCGCTTCGCTGCGCTTGATGCCGTCTTCCAGCCTGAGAGCACCGTCGGGGTCGCCCTCTATTATGCCATATCTTTTGAGGTCGTCAAGCTGATTTTGGGTAGGCTCTGATGCAAAAGCAACCGCACTGCAAACCAAAGCAATAGTCAATATCATACAAAGTATTCTTTTCATAATGTTACCTCCCTATCAATAAATAATATAGTCACTTTCAACCATCCATGTATCACCTGTAGCGCTCGACACAGTTATGTCATAGCTTTTATCGGGGTCAAATCCGCCAAAGGCATAGATGGTCTCACTGTCGGGCACCATGCCATATCCTGCAATCACCTTGCCGTCTTCCAAAAAGCTGATTTCCACATGGCGCTCATAATCAGATGGCATATAAAATATAATCTGACCCTTTTCATCACTTCTCACATTTTTGATGTTATCTTTGCTGCCATTTTTATAGGTGAGAGTGCCTGAAACATATTCATTTTTAAGATTTGCTCCGTCACCTGCGCTCTTGCCTATGCCCGACTGCTCGATTTCGGCAGTGAGCGCCTCCATGGTGAGTCCGTCAAATTTCACCTGACCGCTGTATGGATGATACACGCTGAAATCACCCTCATCTTCTTCATAGTCAAAACTGCGTGCTTCGTGTGCAGGGCTTTGTGCTGCACTCTCATCTGTCACCTCCTGCACGCTCATTTGTGGCTCATGTGCAGGGGCAGTCTGCTCCGTTTGAGCAAATTCGGCATCAGGCTCATTTTCTGAAGTCTCAGCCTGTGTTTTTGGGATTTCAAAATTCTGCACCTGACGGGTCAGTTCTTTTTTGGCAGGCTTTGACAAATCTATGCTTATCACAGCCGCATCGCTTTCATATGCACTGCCAAGCGCAGCTGCGCCAAGGGTTATGCAAAGTGCGAGCATTATGGCGCCCATGATGCCCGAAACACCTGTTTCCCACCATGCTCTCTTGCCAACCGAAGCTATGGCGGCAAATCTTTGCTTTATGTTTTTGGCTGATGATGCCATTTGGGTGGAAAGCGGCGCAATTCCCGCGCTTCGCGACACCATAGAAAGAATGGTGTTCATATATTCCCTGCGCTCACAGTGCGACATGTGTTTTGTGACGCTGGTGTCGCACACAAGCTCACATGACCTGTCCACCTCGCGGCGAAGCACATACATAAGCGGATTGAACCAATGCACACAATTTGCAAGCATACAAATCCACTTGAACAAAATATCATAATGCTTTATATGCACATATTCGTGCTTTAAAATGCAATTTTCAATTTCACTATCCGTCACATCGCATGGTATGAGAATAGTTTTTCTAAACAGTCCCACACTAAGAGGAGCAGTGAGCAGTGATGTGCTTTTCACACTGATTCCCTTGTATTTTTTCACAAAACGCGAATTTTTGCGCACTGTTATCACAAACAGAAGATACTGCACTATGTGATACACCATGCACGCCAGCGCACCCATGAGCCATATGATGCAAAGTGCATTCCAAAGCCACTCATCACCCCAACCGTTTTGTGCAAGACCTGGCTGTATCTGGGCATATTGTGCCTTAAGCGGCGCAAGCTCAGATGGAACATATGATATATTTCCTGCCGCACCTTGGTGAGTGGGCAGCTTTATGCTCAAAGGCACAAGCGACACAAAGAGCACTGCATACCATGCAAAATACTGCCATCTGTGCCCAAAAAGCCTTTGAGTCACAGGCTTTGCAAGTAAAAGCAAAGAAGTGAAAATGCCTGCAAGAAGCGACATTATAACAACTGTTTTAAAAATTGATTGCAGCATATGCATCACCTCACAGATTGAACATTTGCCTGATTTCCTCAATGTCTTCCCTGCTCATATCCTCCGATTGGAAAAGCGACACGGCAAGGTCTTTTACAGAGCCGTTGTATAGCTTTTGCACAAAGCTCCGGGTTCGGCTTGTTTTATATTCATCCTCACCAATGCAAGGTGAATACACAATGGTGCGCCCTTCCTTCACAGAGCTCACGGCGCCTTTGGCTTCCATTCGCAAAAGAAGCGTGCCCACAGTGTTGTATTTCCAATCAGAGTCAGGCAGGGCTTCGAGCACCTCCTGTATTTTCATTGGTCTTTTTTCCTTCCACAACACCTGCATCACTTCAAGCTCAGCTTCGCTTATATTAGGAATCATATGCACCTCTCCTTTCTCTTACAGATGTAGTTTATACATATATCTTACACATGTAGGAGTAATTTGTCAAGAGTTTTTAAAATAAAATTTCAAAACTTGTATAATTTTTTATATCAAGTCAATACTTATAGCACAATGAAAATTCAGACATATTTCAAAAGGAGAGATGTCTTATGAAGAAAATCATATGTGCCTTGTGTATTGGCTTTTTTTGCACTCTGCTTATTCATTCACAGTTTGAGACAACCGAAGCCGCCCTTGCAAAAAGCGTCATCAGGCTCCATGTGATTGCCAACAGTGATTCTGACTGCGACCAGGCTCTCAAGCTGAAAGTGAGAGACCGTATAATAAAAGAAACCGAAGGCATTTTTGAAGTTCAAAGCACTATATGCGCCGCGCGTGAAGACATTGAGCGCAATTTAGGCACCATCAGGCAGATAGCACAAGACGAAATCACCGCCAATGGCTACAACTACCCTGTGGAGGTGAGCCTCGGCATGAGTGATTTCCCCACCAAGGAATATGGCGAGCTTGTGTTGCCTGCAGGCTCATATGAAGCCCTCAGGGTGGAGATAGGAAGCGCGCAGGGGCAAAACTGGTGGTGCGTGCTGTTCCCTCCCCTTTGCTTTGTAGACGAAACATGCGTCACTGCGTCGGGCGAAGCAATAGAGACAGTTGCTCAAAGCATGGGCAGCACGGGCTCAGAATTTATAACCAAACAAAAAAGCCCCGAAGTGGAGCTCAAATTCAGGGCATATGAACTGTGGCAAAGCGGCAAAAAAAAGCTTGCAATGTGGTTCGAATAATGTGATTAAAAAACCCCCAAGTTTTCACTTGGGGGTTAATTTTTACTGTTGCACCTCGAGCACACTCTGTGACGCTTCCAAAATGAGCTGAATCTGGTCGAGCAGTTCTTTTTCCTTGTCACTGCCTGTGCCTGCAACCTTTTGATATTCGCCATAGAGCTTTTGGAGATTGTCGCCCGAAAGCTCCACTTCCACTCCGCTTTCGGTCTTGGCAGCATCTTTGCCGTCGGCATTGGTATACACCTCGGCATCGCCATATTTGGTGTCTGCGCTTGGCTCAGATGCAGTCTGGGCATCACTTGCGCTCTCTGTCTGACTCTGCGCAGCTGAGCTTGTGTCTACCTCTGCACCATCATCTTTTGATGAGCAAGCTGAAAGCACACATGTGCACATTATGGCAGC
>JAFYUA010000016.1 GCA_017549745.1 Clostridia bacterium
AATGCTATACCTTATCTTGGAATAGATTTAAAATAACAGGAGGTTTTTAAAATGAAAAAACAAACGAAAAAAGCATTTGCAGTAATCACTGCCGCAGCGTTGTCAGTCACAATGTCAATCTCAGCTTTTGCAGCTAAGTTTCCCGATGTAACCGAAAAAACATACCCATGGGCATTAGATGCCATCGAATCAATGGCAGACGAAGGCATCATCAAGGGTTATGAAGATGGCTCGTTCAATCCTGCAAAAACAGTGTCCAAGCTTGAATCTCTTGTGCTTATTTCAAGAATTCTCGGTGTAAACAATGAAAAGACTTCAAGAATTGTCGAAGCAGCATGGGATGTATATGGCGAAGATATAGCAGAATATGAGCTTCCCTACGGCAAAGACGAAATTGCATATCTTCTTGGCAAGAATGTTATCTCTGTAGACGAACTCGAAGAATATATCGATGCAGCTCATCGTGATGATGCACTCAAAAGATATGAAGTTGCAATTCTTCTCACCAAGGCCATGGATGCCGAAGCTGCGCTCAAGGCTGAGCTCGCCACAGGTCTTCAATATGCCGACACATCAGACATCCCTGCAAACGCCAAAAAATATGTTGCATATGTAAGTGACCAGGAACTTATGCAGGGCATGGAAGACAACAAATTTGCCCCCAATGACACAGTCACCCGTGCTCAGGCGGCAGTAGTGCTTCATAAGCTTAAAAATACTACCGACTACGAATTCAAAACAGGTATCGTTTCAGCAGTAGACCAGACCACACGTCAGATCAAAATCAAAGAAGCTGAAGACAGCATCCTTTCTCACTATATAACCGCCGACACCATAGTTCGCTACAACGGCACCGTCATCGGCATCAATGACATCTCCGTTGGCTATGATGCAGTTGTTACCTACAAATCAGGCAAGCTCTACTCGGTTGATTTCACCGATGCTCTCATCGATGATGTCATCAAGGGTGCTTTCTCAGGCTCTGCCAATTCCACTGCCAAAGGCACCACAATCACCGTCAATGTCATTGGCGAAAATGACACTCAGCTTCCCAGTGAAAAAACCACATTCAAGCTCAGCGACGAATGTGTTATCACCTACAATAACAACACCTGTGCACTTGCAAGCATCAAGGCAGGCTCCTATGTGAAGCTCACCGTTAAAGAAGGTATTGTAACAGTGCTTGAAGCTCAGAACAAAGAAAACACATTCTCAGGCAGAGTCGATGAGGTTATCTTAGAGCCTGTGTATAAGCTCCGCATTGAAGCAAACGGCGGCGAAGTTGATGAGTATCTTCTCAACTCCGAAGTAAAAGTTACACGCAACGGCAAGACAGTAAGCGTGCGAGAAGTGCTCGCAGGTGACACAGTGAGCGTTACCACAAGCTATGGCATCATCAAATCACTTGTTGCCACAAGCCGTTCATCAGCAAAAACAGGCATAATCAAAGAGGTTATTATCTCCAACACTCCCAAGCTCACTCTCACCTATGATGGAGTAGACACAACTTACTATGTAACCACCGATGCCGAAATCACTCTCAGCGGTGTGAAATCAACCTTCTATGACCTCAGAGTAGGTCAGGCTACCACCATCAAGCTCGACAGTGACACTGTTGTTGCCATCGAAAGTGCAGCAGGTGATGAAGTTGTTACATGGGCAGGCACAGTAACCCTCGTAAACAGCTCCTATGGTCTCATTCAGCTTGAATTTACAGATGCCGTAACAGGTCAGACAAGAACCGAGTCTGTTTTTGTAAAAGACAAAGCTACCATAGTAGACTATGCAACCCAAAAGACCAAAAAGCTCTCTGCAGTAACTCCAGGCATGAAGGTTAATGTCACAGGCACAATGCAGACAGGTCTATTTGAAGCAAACACTGTTATCATCATTGGCTAATATAACTGCTATCTCAAAAGGCACACCTCAGGGTGTGCCTTTTTTAATTATCCTCTTTACAATAAAGATGTTTGTGTGATATAATTATTATATCTTGGATTCGTATGGAGGTAGGCATATGGACGCCATCACAATTATAAACAAAGCCGATGTCTTTTGTGTTCAGACAGGCTTTGTCGACAAATACATAAAAGACTCAAATCCATCTTTCATAAAGGTATATTTATATGTTGCCCGTCATTCTCAATCGGGCGAGGCGATTTCACTTGGCAAGATAGCTGAAGACACTGGGCTTCTCAAGTCAGATGTTGTCACGGCTCTGAGCTTCTGGCACAAGGCAGGAGCCATAGCCTACACTGATTCATCAATTGAGATTTTGCCCCTGTCGGGTGAGGCATCATCTTCGCTTGCTGCTTCAAAGCCTGATAGTGCACCCAAAGCCAGCATGACTCAGCCCAATAGCTCCGTGGCATCGTCATACAAAGCATCAGGTGTTATCAAGGCAGTGACATCCGATGAAAAGCTTGCCCACCTTTTTGCCATAATAAGCCAGCTTCTCAATAAGACCTTAAGCTCCAATGACTACAAAATAATATATAGCTTCATTGACTATCTCAAGCTTCCCGAGCAGGTTATAATAGTTCTTTTTGAGTATTGTGTGTCCATTGGCAAGACTCACATGCGCTACATAGAAAAGGTTGCATATTCATGGGCAGATAATGGCATCATCACTCCCGAGCGAGCTCTCGAATATGTGAGAAAGCAAAATGATGAAAATTCCACCCTCACATATTATCGCAAAAAATTCAAAATCACAGGCCGTGATTTTGCCGATACTGAAATAAAATACATTCTTTCATGGATAAATGACCTCAAGGCAGATGAAGAGCTCATCATGTATGCCTATGACAAAACAGTGATGAACACAGGCGGTGTCAAGATGGGCTACATGGACGCCATCATCAGAAGCGAGCTTTCCTCGCCGCAAGGTGCACTAAGGGATGAGCGCAATTCCCCCAATGTGCGCAAGAGCACCTTCCGCAACTATCCCGAGGGTGGGGGAGTTGGCGAAATTGAAAAACAGATGATAGAAAAAATGATGTCGGAATTCGGAGGTAATGATGATGCAATCAATCAGTGAAATCCATTCGCGTATTCAGACAGAATACCGACTCATGCAAAATGAATACGAAACTGCAAAGCAGAGCGCCGAAGCCGAGCTCTATGCTGCATACCCCCGCATTGCTCAGATTGACGGCGAGATAGCATCTCTTGCCATAAAAAGTGCACGCGAGGTAATCGACGGCAACATGACCTCGTCTGAAGCGGCAGATTATGTGAAGCGCGAATCCGAAAGGCTCAAAGAAGAAAGGGCGCGGATTATTGCAGATAACAAAATAATAGAATACACCCCTGCCTATGAGTGCCCTCACTGCAAAGATGTGGGCTACACCTCAGATGGCAAGAAATGTGGCTGCTATATGCGCAAAATCCAGCAAAAGCTCCTCTTGCCCGGTGAACGCGGTGAAAATGCAGTGCTCAAAAAATCTTCATTTGACAAATTCAACCTTTCATATTATTCCAATGAAGACGACCCCACCATCGGTGTGTCGCCTCGTGATGTCATGAAGGTGGTTTTTGCAGGCTGCATCAAATATGCTCACAATTTCTCGGGTGAAGATTCGGGCAATCTTTTGCTTTGCGGCCCATCCGGTCTTGGCAAGACCTTGCTTGCAGCTTCCATTGCCAACTATGTCACTGCCAAGGGATATCTTGTAATCTACAAATCAGCCTACAAAATATTTCAGTTCTTCGAAGATTTCAAATTTGGCAAAATTGACCGTGATGCCTATTCGGTCATATACGATTCTGTCTATGACTGTGACCTTCTTGTCATAGATGATTTCGGCACCGAGTTCATCACATCATACACTCAGTCGGTGTTTTTTGACCTTCTCAGCACAAGGCTGTCTGCAGGCAAATCCACCATCATCAGCACCAATCTTCCTCTTGAGAAAATTTCTGACATATATCAGGAGCGCGTCATGTCGCGCCTCAAAAATGAGTTTGATGTGTTTCGCTTTGCGGGCACAGATGTGCGCAGTATAATAAAGAATAAATAAGGAGTATCTCATGCTACTTGCCGATAAATGGAATGACTACTGTCTGATAGATGCATCAGACGGACAAAAACTTGAAAAATGGGGAGATTTTTATCTCGTGCGCCCCGACCCTCAGGCTATATGGTCCCACCGCAGTGAAAAAAAGCTGTGGGACACTGCCCACGCCGTATATCACCGCAGCAAATCAGGCGGCGGCTCGTGGGATTATCGCCAGGCTCTGCCTGATGCATGGCAGATTAAATACCGCAATCTCACTTTCAATGTGAAGCCCATGGGCTTTAAGCACACAGGCATTTTCCCTGAGCAGGCTGCCAACTGGGATTTTGTCATAGACAAAATCTCAAATGCAGGCAGGCCCATCAAGGTGCTCAACCTCTTTGCCTACACAGGCGGCGCCACGGTTGCCGCAGCATCTGCGGGGGCGTCAGTTGTGCATGTGGATGCTGCAAAGGGCATGGTTGCCTGGGCAAAGGAAAACGCAGCATCGTCAGGTCTTGCCGATGCACCCATCCGCTATATTGTTGATGATTGTGTCAAATTTGTGGAGCGCGAAATCCGCCGCGGCAACAAATATGATGTCATCATCATGGACCCACCCACCTATGGCAGAGGCCCCAAAGGCGAGCTTTGGCGTTTTGAAGATGAGCTTTTTCCTCTTGTCACCAAGTGTGCCAAGCTCATGTCAGACACACCCCTTGCCTTCATAGTCAACTCCTACACCACAGGCATTTCACACACTGTAGTGTCCAATGTCCTTTCATATGTCATCAAATCCCGCTTCGGAGGCACCATAGAGTCCGACGAGCTCGGTCTTAAAATGTCGTCCTCTTCACTTGCGCTTCCATGCGGCTACACAACCAGATGGTTTGAAAAATAATCTCATCGGAGGGATTACACTTGATTGAAGTCAAAGATTTGGTATATTCATATATTGCCGAAAATTCACAAACCGAAGAAATCCTCAAAAATATAAATATATCCATACAAAAAGGCGAATTTGTGGCAGTGCTTGGTCACAACGGCTCGGGCAAATCCACCTTTGCCAAGCATCTCAATGCCATCCTTCTGCCCATGGGCG
>JAFYUA010000141.1 GCA_017549745.1 Clostridia bacterium
AAGTGTCATGCTCATAATTTATGGCATAGCCTTTATTGCCATAGAAAAAAGAAATAAAGCAGCAGGCATAAGCACTATGAATGAGATGACCTATAAAACTGCACTTTTAATTGGTCTGTTTCAAGTTCTCTCTATAATCCCCGGCACATCCCGCTCGGGTGCAACCATTTTGGGAGCAATACTCATTGGATGCTCCAGACCGCTGGCTGCAGAATTTTCATTTTTCCTCGCCATTCCTATTATGTTTGGTGTAAGCTTTCTCAAAATCGTTACCAATGACTACATTATGACATCAAATGAATGGATGCTCCTCGTTGTAGCAATGGTAGTGGCATATGTTGTCTCACTGATTGCAGTGAAATTCCTTGTCAATTATGTGCGTCGTCATGATTTCAAGGTGTTTGGATGGTACAGAATTGTACTTGGTGTCTTGGTTTTAGCGTATTTCTACATTCCAATGCTTGTGAAATAACAAAATGCTTGACTTTATCAGTTTACTGTGGTAAAATAATAAAGACTTTTAAATTAGTCACTACTTTTAAAGGAGAGAAATAAAATGAAAAAAATTATTTGCACTGTTTTAGCCTTGATTATGATTGCTATGTGCTTCGGCGCTTGCTCTTCCAAGAGTGGACAGACAAGTTATGATGACCTTGCTATCGCATGTGAACTCACCAGCGAAGAATATGGCATAGGCTTCCGCAAAGGTTCTGACCTTGTGGCAGAGGTAAATGGTATTATTGATGAAATTACTGCAGACGGCACTCTCACAGCTCTTGCTGAGGAATATGCACTTACTTTGGTAGAAAATGCAGAGCCCAAGAGCGATGATGAAGTAACCGTTGCTGATCTGGATTACATAAAGGAAAATGGCAAGCTTGTTATCGGTATAACCGAATATGCTCCCATGAACTTCAAAGACACCGAAGGCAACTGGACTGGTTTTGACACAGAATTTGCAATTGCAGTATGTGAAAAACTCGGTGTTGAAGCAGAATTTGTAGAAATCGACTGGGATAACAAGTTCCTTGCGTTGGAAGCTAAATCAATCGACTGTATCTGGAATGGCATGACCATTTCCGAAGAAGTGCTCAACAACACCAGCTGCTCAAAATCATATGTAAAGAATGCTCAGGTTGTTGTTCTTGCCAAGGACAAACTCGAACAATACAAAACCCCTGCTGACATGAAGGACCTCACATTCGCAGTTGAAGCAGGTTCTGCCGGTGCTACAGCAGCCGATGATAATGGTTTCAACAAAGTTGAAGTTGGCACTCAGACCGATGCTCTCTTAGAGGTAACAAGTGGTTCAAGTGATGCATGTATCATTGATATCACAATGGCAAACTCAATGCTCGGTTCCAAATAATTTTTGCACATCAATAAATTGCAAAGCATGGCAGTAGGCTTAGGTCTATTGCCTTTGCTTTGTGCGTTTTAAGAGGTATAATATGTTTCTACAAGTAACAATGAGCCTTCTTGAAGGCTTTAAAACCACCTTTAATATATTCATACTCACACTGCTCTTTGCTCTGCCTTTGGGTCTTATCATCAGTTTTGGCTCAATGTGCAAGGTGAAGTTCATCAAGTGGTTTGTGAAGACATTTATCTGGATAATAAGGGGCACTCCTTTGATGCTTCAGCTCATAGTTGTTTACTATGGTCCCGGACTCATAGGCACCTGGGCTCAGGAAGCTATAAAGACAGGTGTTGCATCAGGCGCCATTATGGAATGGCTCGCTTCGTGGCATGTGTTCGAAAGATTTTTTGCGCTGATACTGGCATTTGTCATCAACTACGCCTGCTATTTTTCAGAGATATTCCGTGGCGGCATAGAATCTATCCCGCGTGGACAATATGAAGCAGGTCAGGTTCTTGGTATGACTAAGGTGCAGGTTTTCTTTAAGGTTGTGCTCATGCAGGTTGTCAAGCGCATAATTCCGCCTATGAGCAATGAAATCATCACCCTTGTAAAAGACACTTCACTTGCCCGAATTATCATGGTGTATGAAATAATCTGGAACGCTCAGAAATATATTAAATCAGAAGGTCTGCTTTGGCCATTGTTCTATACAGCGGTATATTACTTGCTCTTCTGCGGAATCCTCACTCTGCTCTTTGGCTATATAGAGAAGAAGCTTGATTACTATAAGATATAAGGAGAACCTCATATGAGCATACTAAAAGTAGAAAACATATATAAAAGATTTGGCAAAATAGAAGTTCTCAAAGGTGTCAGCTTTGAAATGAACAAAGGCGAGGTGCTTTCCATTCTTGGCTCTTCCGGTAGCGGAAAGACAACACTTCTTCGGTGTATCAATTTTCTCGAAAAGGCAGATGGCGGAGTTATAAGCGTAGATGGTGATGTCATCTTCGATGCTTCTGACAAATCAAAAATGACTGCTGCCGATATCAGGCGGTCACAGCTGAATTTTGGCATGGTGTTCCAGTCGTTCAACTTGTTTCCGCAATACAATGTGCTTGAAAATGTAACCTTGGCGCCAAAGCTTCTTGCCAAAGAAGACCCTAATTACCACGCCAACAAAAAAGCTATTCTTGCCGAGATTGACGAGCATGCCAAAGAATTGCTTGCAAGGGTAGGACTTTCTGAAAAATTAGATTCATATCCGTGTCAGCTTTCGGGTGGTCAGCAGCAGAGAGTGTCCATTGCAAGAGCATTGGCACTCAAGCCCAAAATCCTCTTCTTTGATGAACCCACTTCGGCTCTTGACCCAGAATTGACAGGAGAAATCCTAAAGGTTATCCGCAGTCTTGCTCAGCAAAATATAACCATGGTCATTGTAACTCACGAAATTGGTTTTGCCAAGAATGTGTCTGACAGAATAATTTTCATGGACAATGGCGTTATAGCAGAGCAGGGCACACCTGCCGAGGTTATAGACAATCCCAAAAACGAAAGAACAAAAGCTTTTTTGAATCTTATAAGTCAAAAAGAATAAATTGTTGCAGGCTGCCGCGTTTTTGCGGCAGCCTGTTGCAAAGTAGGGGATATATCATGTACTATACATATATTATAAAATGTGAAAATGAAACTCTTTATACCGGCATAGCCAAAGATGTAGCCAGGCGATTTGGTGAGCATGTTTCAGGAAACAAAAAAGGTGCCAAATATACGCGTGCTAATAGGGCAGTGAGTGTTGAGGCAGTATGGTGCAGTGAGGACAGGTCAGCCGCGTCAAAGCTTGAAGCTTTTATAAAAAAGCTATCGCGTAGCCAAAAATTGGAGCTCATTGCTCAGCCGGATTTGCTTAAAGATAAATATAGCGAGAAAATCTCCTGGTCAGACTATGAATTTGTAAAATAAGAATATAATGCGAAAAAACCGTAAAAACTATCATCAAAAGACGATAGAAAGGTTATGTATTATATGTTCAAGCATGAAAAAATTTTGTTTCATCCTGTTGGAGTAGAGAAGCCAAATGCACAGTATGCAGTGCTTTTGCAGGAGCAGCTTGGCGGCGCCAATGGCGAAATGAAAGCCGCCATGCAATATGTGGCGCAAAGCTTTCGCATTAAAGATCCTGAAATTAAGGATTTGTTTTTGGATATTGCTGCCGAAGAACTCGGTCACATGGAGATGGTTGCGCAGACAATCAATCTTTTAAATGGTCACGATGTCGATGCAGTAAAGGTTGGGGCAGGGGAGATTCAGGCTCATGTGCTCAATGGTCTCAATCCTGGATTGATCAATTCTTCGGGGTATTCCTGGACAGGTGATTATGTTTCTGTGACAGGCGACCTTTGCGCTGATTTACTTTCAAATATTGCTTCTGAGCAAAGAGCGAAAGTGGTGTATGAATATCTTTACAGGCAAATAGAAGATAAAAAGGTGAGAGAGACGATTGATTTTCTTCTC
>JAFYUA010000142.1 GCA_017549745.1 Clostridia bacterium
CACTCCACCCTGTCGCCCGCTTTGAGCTGATAGCGCGAGCAGCCATAGTTGGGAAAGATGCCGTTGACCTTGTACATCCAGCCCGAAAGCTCACCGCAATCGAACTCATAGAGGTTGGCAATGCCCTCTATGTAGGCGCTGTTGTATATGGGAGTGTCTTCAAATTCGAGGTGGATTTTGCTCTCTTTCATTTCCCTGAGCAAAAGGTCAAACACACTTTCGCCCTCGCAGAATGTGACGGTCTTTGGTGCATATATCACGCCGTCATCGGGCACAATGCCAAGCTTTTCGGCATCGAGCCATGCAAGATTGCTAAGGATTGTGTCGCATCGCACACTAAGGGTGCAGGTGAGCTCGGGGTCTGTGACGGTATCATTTTCACTCTCGGTGCTCACACTTTCCTTGGCAGGCGCCGCCTGCTCCTGTGTCTCACTTATATTTTCGTCTGTATTTTCGTCTGGGACTATAGCCTCGGTCTTTGGCACATCCACTGTGACCAAGCCGCTGTGCTCAGGGGCATTGCCGCCAGATTGAAATGCAAATGCCAAAACGGCGGCAATGACGAGAGCTATGATTATTTTGTTTTTGTATTTTGCCATGTCAATCCTCCTTGCAAAAATAAGCACATTGCAGAGCACAGATGCACTTTGAACTTATTTGCTCCAAAGCAACTGTTATCTTTCAGCTTGATGAAATCTCTTGCAGAAATTGTTTTCACATCATCGCTCATGTGATAGAGAGAGCTTTTGTTTTCGCTTGCGCGCTTTAGTGCAACAAGGGCATAGAAGCACTGCTCCGTTGCCATGCGGTCGGCGGCGGAGGCGGTGGTGTGGCGAAAGCCTTTTGATTCTTCATAAAAGCTCACAAGATTGTCAAAGCATGAATTTCCATTTTTCACAAAGCGCTCATCGCTTATCGATATGCCAAGAGAGCAGAGCCCCACAATCACCTGAGCGGCGCTCTCAGAGCTTTCAAAGCCGCCGCTTTCGTTTTGCATGGCACTGAGGCAACCGAGCGCCCTGTCAATTGCCGCGCTGACCTTGTCGTTTTGCCTATAGCGCGCCAAAGCCTGCAGAGCCATGGCTGTGACATCGGGGTCTGCCGCATTGCCCGCCAATGACCAGCCGCCGTCGGGAGTCTGCTTTTTCAAAATATGATTCACATACATCTCCCTTGTTGCCTGAATGTTGGCATCAGGATTTTGGGGCATGTCATAAGAGCCGCAATCGAGAGCAATGAGTGCCCATATGGCTCCGTTTATGCCCTGACGGATTGTTTTGTCATAATCGCCGAGAGGCGTGAGGAGATTGTAGCCCGCCACATCGGCAGGGTTTTTGCCTATGGCACTGAGGGCAATAATCACTCTTGAATACTCGGTGTATTTTCTTTGGTCAAGCACGCCGCCGCAGTCTGTGACATATTGCTGCACTGCGCGCCAGTAATTTTCAAAATACTCTTTGGGTATGTCAAGTCCGCTTCGGGAAAGACCCAGCACTGCCCACTCACCGCCGATTGATGCCACAGTTGGGTTGGGTGTAGTGCGATACAAAAGCTCGCCCACACTCTGCGTGAGTGCATTGACCTTGGCGGAGTCAAAAGCAAGCTCAGTTGGCTCTGTCTGCTCCTGATTATCTTTGGTTTTGTTGGCAGTTTTGCCCCTTGGCTTTGCAGATGATGTGCCCTCATAAAACGAGTCGCCGATGTCGGCACCCAATTGGCAGGTGTATTGCCACTTTATAACATCGCCGTTTGCC
>JAFYUA010000143.1 GCA_017549745.1 Clostridia bacterium
CTACTGCTTCAAGAGCCTGCTGAACTGTTTTGGTTGTTGCTCCTATAATAAAATCATCACCGAGAATTTTTCTTGCAACATCTATAGGCATATCACTTTGCCCAAGATGAACACCTTCTGCACCCATAGCGAGAGCAACATCCACTCTGTCATCAATAATAAGTGCTACATTATATTTCTTTGTAAGTGTATGTACCTTTTCGGCAAGGGAGATATATTCTCTTGTAGTTTTGTCTTTCTCACGAAGCTGAACTAAGCTGGCACCGCCTTTTAATGCTTCTTCGGTTCTTCTTAAAAATTCTTCCTCGCTAAATCCGGTGCTGTCTGTTATAAAATATAGTGTTGTATCAAAATTTCTCATCATCTTCTCCTATACATAAAGATAGTCATTCAGAACAGGCTGCAAGCCTTCGTTGGCAATGTCTTTATACATCTTGTCAAGACTTCGGCTATCGTCAATCTCAAACTGTTCATCACCCTGCACTTCATCTGACTCTTTTCCACTGTATTTACTTTCATGGTCGCCGATTCCGGTAGATACACCTGCTGAAACCTTTGTTGCGGCTATCTTAACAATACCGTTTCTAAATTCGGCACTTTCACGGGACGATACTGTAATACCGACAAAAGGTAAGAAGATACGGTATGCGCAGATTATCTGGCAAAGCTGTTTTTCGTGTACATCCAAAGGATTGATTTTGTCGTTATTTATAATCGGTCTTAACCTCGGGCAAGAAAGCGACATTTCTGCGTGAGGATATTTTCTTTGCAGGTAGTACACATGAAGCGCACTTGCCAAAGCATCCTTTCTGAAATCAGAGAGTCCCAAAAGCGCTGAAAAGGCAACTCCGCGCATACCGCCCATAAGTGCCCGTTCCTGTGCATCAAAGCGGTAAGGCCACACGCGCTTAGCCCCGAGCAGATGTAGCTCTTCGTACTTTTCTGTATCATAAGTTTCCTGAAATACGGTTACATAGTCCGCACCGCATTCGTGAAGGTACTTATATTCATCGGTGTTTACGGGATATATTTCAAGACCTACCATACGGAAATACTTTCTTGCGAGCTTGCACGCTTCGCCGATATAGTCTATATCGCTTTGTGCACGGCTTTCGCCTGTTAAAATCAGAATTTCTTCCATGCCGCTGTCTGCAATAACCTTCATTTCTTTTTCAATCTGCTCCATAGAAAGTTTCATTCGTTTAATATGGTTATAGCAGTTAAATCCGCAATATACGCAGTAATTTTCGCAGTAATTAGCGATATATAAAGGTGTAAATAGATATACTGTGTTGCCAAAATGTTTACTTGTTTCAAGTTTTGCTCTCTGTGCCATTTGTTCTAAATAGGCTTCCGCCGCAGGAGAAAGTAGTGCTTTAAAATCTTCTATGGTACAGGTTTCATGCTCCAATGCCACTTCTACATCTTTTGCAGTATATCTGGAATAATTAAATGAATTCATCTGTTCCATTACATTTTTGCACACATCCGATTCTATTTTCTCCATACCAGGCAAGTATTCCAGGTGGTTTTTTCGTGAAGAAGGATCTGTTTCTATCTGGTGTTTCTTTGCGAACGCTTCAGGTGACAAATACTCCGAATCTACAAAAAATTGATTTCCCATTTTTAATCCCCCTTAATCTCGCAAAAATCCTGTAAGGGGATCAGATGCTGATGCACCTCGAGTCAAAACTCTGCCGAGTCCTGAAAGGTAAGCTTTTCTTCCTGCCTCAATTGCCTGGCGGAATGCTGCTGCCATAAGCGGAAGATTACCTGCGGTAGCGAGTGCTGTGTTTGCCATGATAGCTGCTGCACCCATTTCCATAGCTTCGCAAGCCTGTGACGGCTTCCCGATACCAGCATCAACAATAACAGGCAAATCAATTTCGTCTATAAGAATCTGAATAAAGTCCTTTGTTGCAAGGCCTTTGTTAGAGCCTATGGGAGATGCAAGAGGCATTATAGTTGCGGCACCTGCATTTACTAAATCACGGGCAACATTCAGGTCGGGATACATATACGGCATAACAATAAAACCCTCATTTGCAAGTATTTCTGTTGCCTTAATTGTTTGTGTATTATCGGGGAGAAGATATTTTGAATCACGCATAATTTCAATCTTTACAAAATTACCGCATCCAAGCTCACGGGCAAGTCTTGCAATTCTCACTGCTTCTTCGGCATTTCTTGCTCCGCTTGTGTTTGGAAGAAGTGTAATTCCTTTTGGAATAAAGTCTAATATGTTTTCTTGTTCTTTTGTGTTTGCCCGGCGGACAGCAAGGGTTATAATCTCTGCACCTGCATCCTTTACTGCAGCTTCAATCAGATTAAGTGAATACTTTCCCGAACCTAAAATAAAACGGGAATTAAATTCGTGACCGCCGATAACAAGTTTGTCACTGTTCATTTGCATTTCCTTCTTTCTATACTTCAAATTCATTTGCTATAATTCTTAAAACTGTATGTGCTTGATGTGCAGCACACAGCATAACTCTTGACGAAACAAGCCCAATTCCATCTTTTACATCGCTCACTTCATCGCCGCAAAGATAAAACCGTTTCGAGACTTTTCTTGTTTTTACCAGATTAGCACTATCTAAGCCTGACATTCCTGATGCAGCAACAATGTATTTTTCTGGCATTTCAGATAAAACAAAGTTGACAATATTTGCTTTTGCTTCTGCATTGTCAAATGCTTCACAGATAATATCTGCATTTGATAGAATATCCTTTGCATTGTTTTCATCAAGTCGAACTGTATGTATCTGCGCTTCAAGATAAGGATTTATTTCTTTCAGGTTGTATTTCAAGGCTTCTGCCTTGCTAATTCCAATTTGATTTGCCTTATACTGCTGACGATGCAGATTTGTTATATCTACTTTATCAAAATCTATCAGTATAAGTTTTTCTATGCCAGCACGGGCAAGTGCGATAGCTATATTGGAGCCAAGACCGCCAAGACCGCATACGGCAACAGTTGTGGATGAAATTTTCTCCTGAAACTCAATTCCATGTCTGTCATTCAATGCTTGTATCCATTCCTCTTTAGTTGGAATCATATCAGCCACCTCCTACAAAGCTTACAACCTCAACGCTGTCGCCATCCTTAAAAATTGTGTCAGCATACTGAGCTTTAGGAACTATATCACCGTTAAGTTCAACCGCAACACGCATTAAGTCGTAACCTGCAGAATTAAGATATTCTGCAACAGACTTGCCAACTGCATCTACCTTTTCTCCGTTAATTCTTACCACTCAAATCACCTCCAAAATTCAAACAAAAAAGGAGCTACCAATTTGGTAACTCCTCAAATTACTTCGTTATTCCTAAAAATTGCGCTTCAGGCATCCCTACGTTGGCATTATCCAAATCAGGTTCTCGGTCGAAGGTTATACCTTCCTCTCAGCCTGTAACACAAGCTCCCGTTTTTTATTCTGTTTTGTATATTATATCACTTTATAATAAAGATTACAATACTTTTTGAAAATTTTAACTCTGCTTTCTTAATTTCCTGCAATACTGCGTGCAAAGCTTATCCGTACATTCCGAGCATCTGAGTGCCATATTGCTGTTTTCCCAAAATCTTTCAGGGTATGTAAACACACAAACTTCCCACACAAGCCATATAAGGAAGGAGAATATAACAAGAGACCAGGAATAAAAACTGTTGATTGTTACTATAGGCAAGAACATCATCAGGTGATCCCAGTTAAATATTCTGCAGGTGGTACAGCACTTGTTTTTCATTATCAGCCTGAATGGACACCATATAAGGACACATATCAAATCGCACACATAAAAGAATGTTGCGAGTAGTATCATTGCCCCTGTATCTATAATTCCGCTTAGATGCAGTATGCTGATTGCTATGGTAAGCAAAATCCACATAACCATAACCTTGTATGCAGATAGCGTTGTATCTTTGATGTATTGCTTTAGATTTTTATAGTTTATTTTCTCTTTTATAGGTCTGAACAAAGACTCAAACACCTTCTGAGAGCCTATAGATATATGCGATTTGACGGGCATAAGTTGCAAGAACATATCCCACATCCATATCAGCCATAAAAGATGCAGGGGAGAAAACTCCTCAAAGAACTTCCATCCATCTGCTATATTAAATTTGCTTTTGTCAAATATGTATACCAAAACCGCAACGAGCAATACAATAATTCTTCCGATTAATCGCAGAAAATATATTCCTCTTGTTTTTGATATACGGCTGTTATTGTGTTGCATTTGATTATATCCTTTTGGTTTCTGTTTAAATGATTTTTGGTATATTATACTATAAAAGCAATTATAATTCAATCATTCGGAGCAAGTTTTTTTAGGTGTCAGCGCAGAATAGATCAAACCATCTATCATGATTACCAAATATTTACTGTTTCATATTATTTTTCAATTGAAATTCAGTACAGAATGTGATACAATAAAATAATCTTAGACATAAGGAGTACAACACAATGACAACCTTACTGTTGATTCGTCACGGACAAAGCGAAGCCAACAAGCTTGGAGTTTTCGCAGGACACTTCGATGCGCCTCTTTTGCCTTTGGGGGTAGAGCAGGCGAAAAAAACAGGTGAGTTCATTGCTGCAAATTACCAGGTTGATAAGGTATATGCAAGCGATTTGAAAAGAGCATATGTCACAGGCAGCTGTATCGCAGAGTGTTGCAATGCTTCAATCATAGCTGAGCGCAATTTGCGGGAGATAAGCGCAGGCAAGTGGGAGGCGTGTGCTTTTGACGACCTTGTGGAATTGTATGCTGATGATTATGATGTTTGGCTGCATGACATAGGCAACGCCAGATGCACAGGCGGGGAGTCCGTTGCAGAGCTTGGCGAGCGTGTGCTGCAAGCCCTCACCACCATAGCAAAAGCCAATGACGGCAAAACGGTTGCCATAGCCACTCATGCCACTCCCATAAGAGCCATGCAGAGCTATGTGCAATATGGCGGCTTTGGGGCAATGAAAGACATTCCTTGGGTAACCAATGCATCTGTATCGGTGCTTAGTTTTGATGATGGCAAGTGGAGCTTTTTGGCGTTGGGTATTGATTCGCACTTGGGTGAAATAAAATCCTCTCTGCCTACCAATGTGTAATTCGTAGTGAGGTGTAGATATGAAAGATATTGATAATTTGCGTGACCGTTACAGAAGACGGCTTCTCAATCTTCATGCGGTGACAATCACTTTTGTAGCAGTGCTTGAGATTGTGGCTTACTTTATTTTTTGTTATTTGGGTGTCGAGAAGCTATCGGCTTCTTCATCATATTTGTGGCGCTTTGTTGCTTTGCCCATTTTTTTGAATTTGTGTGCACATCTCTTTGCGCGCAGAATCGACTCGTCTTTGGCATATAACCATGATTTGAAAAACAATGTCATAATTTATGCAGTGCTTCTCACTGCCATAGTGATAGCCGTATTTCATCGGTATTACATAGTCACCGCCACTGCCTTTACATTCCCAATCGTTTTGTGTGCAATGTTCAACAGCAAAGACCTTTTAAAGAAGGTTTTTGCAATTTCTCTTGTTGTTTTAATCATCATCACTATTATGGATGGTGCTTTCAAATTGCGCCAGCTCACACTCTCTATCAATTTGCTTGTTGTGTATGGCGTCAATATTATCTCATATCTTTCATCGCTTCTGGCTATCAATTTTTCACAGAGCAATTTTAAGCTCATAGCAGAGCAAGCCGAAGAAAACGAGCAGCTCCAGGACAAGCTTCAGCGAGACCCCATGACTGGACTTCTTAATCACGAAACCTTTTATGAAGAGCTTGGAGAAGCATTTGATGACTATCACAACAATAGCATTGAATTCACCGTTGCAGTGCTCGATATTGATGATTTCAAAAATATCAATGACACTTACGGTCATGAGGCGGGCGACATTGTCCTCAAAACATTGGCAAGAATTTTGAAAAAACATTGTGATTTCAATGACAAGGTGTGCAGATATGGCGGCGAAGAATTTGCAGTTGTGTTTGATGGCAACACCGAGGAAGAAGCAGTTGCCGTGATGGAAGCGGTGCTTGGGCAGTTTAGCTCGTGGAATTTTAAGTTTGCCGATGTGTCAATCACATTTTCATGTGGGATAGTCCAGTATGATGGTATAACACAAAGGGATGAGCTTTTCAGCCGGGCCGACAAGCTTCTGTACGAAGCCAAACAAAGCGGAAAAAACAAAATATGTGTTGGTTAAATATAAGGAGAAATGATTTATGAGAAATTTTAAATGCGGAGTAGTATCAGTTTCATTCAGGCAGCATTCACCACGCGAAATAATCCAGGCTGCTTCCAATGCGGGTCTTGATTGCATAGAGTGGGGCAGTGATGTTCACGCTCCGTGCAACAATGATGATGCAATTTCAGAAATTGTTGCACTCCAAAAGGAATTTGGCATTTCGTGCTCATCATATGGCACCTATTTCTATCTTGGCCGTGATGATGTAGCCGAGCTTCATGATTATGCAGCAGCAGCCAAAAGACTTGGCACTGATACTCTCAGGCTTTGGTGCGGCACTAAAGGCTCTGCTGAGTACAGTGAAGATGAAAAGCAGGAGTTTTTTGACTTATGCAAAAGAGCAGCTCAGATTGCACAAGAAGAAAATGTGCGCCTTTGCATGGAGTGCCATGCTCATTCATATACCGATGAACCCGATGCGGCACTGGAGCTTATGCACTCTGTAAATTCTCCTCATTTTCTTATGTATTGGCAGGCCAATCAAAATGAGAGCCTGGAATACAATCTGGGTTATGCCAAGCTCATTGCGCCCTACACTGTCAATCTTCATGTTTTCAACATAACTGGCACTGTAAAAAATCCTCTTGCCGAAGCCAAAGACACATGGCTCCAATACATTGACATTTTTGGCGGTGATAGAGCTTTGCTGCTTGAATTTATGCCCGACAATAAAATCGAAAGTCTTGAAGCTGAAGCCAAAGCACTTATTGATATTGCGAACTAAAAAATACAGGTTGTCATATGACAACCTGTATTTTTTTAGCTTGGAAATTGCTCATTGATGCATTCTCTTATCATGTCTATTGTGTCAGCGTCATTTGCAAGCTCGCCTGCATCAATCATAATGGTTGCTCCGTAAATGAGAGAGCGTATAACATAGGTTTTTCTTTTTTCACCATCTTCATCAATGCCATACTCAGTGCAGCATTTGTGAATGAGCTCTTTGGTGCTTTCGGTGATTTCGGTCATTGAATTTATGTGTTCGTTTGCCAAGGAGTCGCACCTCAGCATGAGCACCGCTCTGAAATTTGGATTGGCAATCCAGAATTTTACATATGCCACGCAAATTTCAGTCAGTTGTTTTTTGATGTCACCCTCAAAAATGCTTGCCACTTGGTTTTGAAGCATATGCCACTTGTTGTGTATGTAGAGCACAATCTGGGCGATAAAATCCTCTTTACTTTTGAAATGCTTGTAGGGTGCAGCGCACGATACATTGCATGATGTAGCTACACGCCTGAGCGAAAAATCGGTTATGCCATGCTCCTCAATCTCGCTGATTCCTGCAATGATTAATTTTTGTTTGACTGTTTCATAACCCTCATAATAATCCATTTTATCAGACCTCATAATAATATTCTACATAATTTTATCATAAATTGTGTTAATAATCAATATAAAGCTATTGACAAATTTTTAATTTGTGATATAATATATAACAATAAAGTTAACACTGTTAACCTGTGCGGAGGTAATCTATGGACAAGCTTCAAATTGCAAGAAAAAAGATTAATCAGATAGATAGTATGATGGCAGAGCTGTTTTGCGAGCGAATGGAGGCAGTAAAGCTTGTTGCCGAATATAAGCAGGAGCATGGCTTGCCTGTTTTTGATGGTGGCAGAGAGGCCGAGATAATCAAAAACAATTCTCTTTTGGTAGCCGATGAGGAACTGAGAGCATATTACATAAACTATCTCAAAGCGGTAATGGATATCTCCAAAACCTATCAGCACAAAATTCTCGAAGGTGCCCGCATAGCATATAGCGGCGTAGAGGGAGCTTTTGCCTATATTGCTGCCAAACGTATATTCCCTGACGGAATCATGCAGTCATATGCCAGCTTTGAAGAGGCTTATGACTCTGTGGTGCGCGGTGAGTGTGATTGTGTGGTGCTGCCAATTGAAAACAGTTATGCAGGCGAGGTGGCGCAGGTCACTGACATCATGTTTGCGGGTTCGCTTTTTGTATGCGGCATTTATGATTTGCACATCACTCACAATCTCCTTGGCACTCCCGATTCTGTCATAGGCGATGTCACCACGGTTGTGAGTCATCCTCAGGCACTTAGTCAGTGCAGTGACTACATCAAATCCAAGGGCTATTCAAGCATTCAATCATCCAACACCGCCATGGCGGCACAACGCGTGGCAGAATCGGGTGACAAATCAATAGCCGCCATTGCAAGCCGCGAGACGGCGAAGCTTTATAACCTCAAGGTTTTAGACCATCATATCAATTCAAGCAATACCAATACCACTCGTTTTGCAGTGTTTTCAAGAGTTGAGAACAAAAACATCAACTCCGCCCAGAGCAATTTCATTCTCCTTTTCACTGTCAACAACGAAGCAGGCGCGCTTGCCAAAGCCATCAGCATTATCGGCCGTCATGGCTTCAATATGAAAGCTCTTCGCAGCCGACCCATCAAGGAGACAAACTGGCAATATTATTTCTATGTGGAAGCAGAGGGCGATATATCCAGTGCCAACGGTGCCGATATGCTTGGTGAATTGTCGGCATATTGTGACAAGGTCAAGGTTGTGGGCAGATATTCAAATGAAACAATATTAACCGACGGGGAGGAATGAGCTATGGTTATACATATGAATCTTGGGCAAAACAGCTATGACATAACAGTTGAGCGCGGAGTGCTCACAAAAGCATGCAGTCATCTCAATCTTTCACGCAAAGTGCTCGTTGTCAC
>JAFYUA010000144.1 GCA_017549745.1 Clostridia bacterium
CTGCACTTTGCAATTTGCGAATTTACCGCCAATGCTTTTGGATGTTCTCGGAGAAAACCTCTGCAGGCGAAGCCGAAGCCAGTTTTCGAAGAGAATATCCAAAAGCATTGGTAGGCAGTATGCAGCTAAACAATAATTTATCTTACAACGGCCAAATTAATATTTATAAAAATAATATTTGTTTTTTGGCAATAATATGTTATAATAAAAGATAGTTACTACGAAAGGCGTGAAGCAATTGTCACAAAATCAGAAACAATCAAAGAGCTTTATGTACGGAGCCATAATTCTTCTCATGGCAAATGCGCTTGTTAAGGTCATTGGTGCAATATTCAAAATTCCGCTTACATATATTCTCAGTGAAGATGGCATGGGCTACTTCTCCACTTCATATCAGATGTACACCTGGATGTTCATCATTGCCACGGCAGGGCTGCCCGTTGCCATATCCAAGATGGTGTCGGAGAGTCATGCCAGAGGCAGGGACTATGAGGTAGGGCGCATTTTCCGCGTGAGCATGCGTCTTTTGATGGTCATTGGCATCACAGGGTGTGCGCTTCTCTACTTTGGGGCAGATTTTTTTGCCGATAAGCTTCTCAAAAATTCAGGTGCAGCCCCTGGCATAAGAGCCATTGCTCCCGCCATGCTTTTTGTTGCGGCAATGAGTGCCTATCGCGGATATTTCCAGGGCTTGCAAAATATGCTCCCCACCGCAATCTCCGAGGTTGCCGAAGCTCTCGGTAAGCTCATCATAGGCTTTGGTGCGGCTTTTCTTCTTGCTTCAAAAGGCATGGAGATGGCGTCGGCAGGCGCGGTGTTTGGCGTGTCGTGCGGCGGTGCGCTTGGCTTTGTATTTCTTTGGATAATATACCGCAGGCAAAGGCGCCCCATTCCCACAGGAGCCGTGCTCACAGACACCTTGAGCGACAAAGAACTTCTCAAAAAGCTTGTGAGAATAGCTGTTCCTATCACAATCGGTGCGTCGGTGTTTTCGCTCACCAGCCTCATCGACATGGCAATGATTATGCGCCGTCTGCAGGCGGGCGGATTTACCGAGGCAGATGCAAACCGCCTTTGGGGCTCATATTCGGGCTTTGCATTTCCGCTTTTTAATCTGCCGCCCACCTTGATTAATGCAATCACGGTGAGCATTGTGCCTGCAATCGCTTCGGCATTTGCGCGCAATGAACACAGCATCGCATCGGACACCACCTGCAAGAGCATGAAGATAACCATTCTCTTTGCACTGCCGTGCTCGGTGGGCATGAGCATGCTTGCATCACCCATTCTCCACCTTGTGTATGGCAAGACCCACGCCACCGCCACTTTAGAAATCCTCGCGCTGGCTATAGTGTTTGTGTCGCTTGTGCTTGTGACCAATGCTATTTTGCAGGCAACGGGCAATGCAATGGTGCCTGTGCGCAACATGATAATAGGCGGCGTGGCAAAGGTAATCATCAACTATGTGCTCGTGGCACACCCCGAGTTCAACATCAAGGGCGCGCCCATCGGCACCACTGCC
>JAFYUA010000002.1 GCA_017549745.1 Clostridia bacterium
GCTCATCAGAGAATTTGGCTACCGTCTCTCCTCACAGGGTCTTAATATGGAGCAGTACATGCAGATTACAGGTGCAACTGCCGACACATTCAAAGAGCAGTTTAAAGACCAGGCAGAAGCTCAGGTAAAATCAAGCCTCGTACTTGAAAAAATCGTTAAGCTTGAAAACATCGAAGTAACCGAAGAAGATGTAGAAAAAGAACTTCAGACCATGGCCGACATGTATGGCATGGAGCTTGACAAGGTTAAGACTCTCATTGGTGACAACGAAAAAGAATCAATGAAAGAAGACCTCAAGATGAAGAAAGCAGTAGAGCTTATTGCCGAAAACGCAAAGGTTGGAAAGAGCGCTGCCAAGAAGACCACAGCTAAGAAGCCTGCTGCCAAAGCTGCCGACAAGCTCGATGCCGGCGAGAAAGCACCTGCCAAAAAAGCACCTGCAAAGAAAACAACTGCAGCAAAGTCAACTACTGCAAAGAAAACCACAACCAAAGCTAAGAAAGACGAAGAATAATTCTTAATTTCAGCATTAATAAATCATAAGGAGGAATTGCTGTTATGAGTCTTGTACCAATGGTAATTGAACAAACCAACAGAGGAGAACGCTCTTTCGATATTTATTCCAGACTTTTGAAGGACAGAATAATATTCTTGGGCGAAGAAGTAAACGATGTGACCGCCAGTCTTGTGGTTGCACAGATGCTTTTCCTTGAGGGCGAAGATCCCGACAAGGACATTAGCCTTTACATCAACAGTCCCGGTGGCTCAATAACTGCAGGAATGGCTATATACGATACAATGCAATACATCAAATGCGATGTGTCTACCATTTGCATCGGTATGGCGGCTTCAATGGGGGCATTCCTTCTGGCATCAGGTGCAAAGGGCAAACGCTTTGCACTGCCAAACAGTGAGATTATGATTCATCAGCCTCTCGGCGGCATGCAGGGTCAGGCCACCGACATCAAGATTCACGCTGACCGAATCATCAAAATCAAACACACACTCAACACCATTCTCAGTGAAAGAACAGGCAAATCTTTAGAGCAGATCACTGCCGACACTGAGAGAGATAACTTCATGACTGCACTCCAGGCCAAAGAATATGGCCTTGTAGATGAGGTTATCGAAAAAAGAAAGTAATAGGAGCTGCATAAATGCCAAACAAAAACAAAGATAAGCTTACCTGCTCATTTTGCGGAAAACCACAAGACATGGTCATGAGGCTCATTTCGAGTCCCTCTGCCGATGTGTTCATCTGCGATGAGTGTGTGGAAGCTTGCAGCGAAATTGTAGAAAGTGATTATCAGGCTATGGGCGTGGCTCCCGAGTTTTCACTCGGTGAGCTTCCCAAGCCCGTTGACATCAAAAACATTCTCGATATGTATGTGGTAGGGCAGGACAGAGCCAAAAAAAGCCTCGCCGTTGCAGTGTACAATCACTACAAACGCATCTGCTCGCCCAAATCAGCCGACGATGATGTGGAGCTTCAAAAGAGCAACATCCTGCTCGTTGGCCCCACTGGCTCGGGCAAAACCTTGCTCGCTCAGACGCTTGCCAAGATAATCGATGTGCCCTTTGCCATTGCCGATGCCACC
>JAFYUA010000145.1 GCA_017549745.1 Clostridia bacterium
ATTTTCAGCCCGGCTCTGATGTCACTAGGCGAAGCCTGCGACAAAGTGAGCACAATCACACGCGAAGATGTGTTGCGCGCTTTCAAAGGCGTATGTCTTGATACAGTTTATTTTCTCAATGGTAAGGAGGCGTCAAAATAATGCAGGTTACCAAAAAACATATAGAATCACTTGACGAAACCTTATATAGCGCAGTCCATTCTACAGGTCTCAGAATATATGTAATGCCCAAAAAAGGTTTTTCAAAGACATATGCAATTTATGGAACTCATTTTGGCTCTGTCAACAATTGCTTTGTACCGCTTGGCTGTTCAGACGCTATTACCATTCCAGATGGTGTTGCTCACTTTCTGGAACACAAAATGTTTGAGCAACCCGATGGCTCCAATGCATTTGACCTTTTTTCAAAATATGGAGCCAATGCCAATGCCTACACTTCTTTTACCAACACCTGCTATCTTTTCTCCTGTACTGACCATTTTGAAGAATGTTTTTCACATCTTCTCGACTATGTTCAGAAACCTCATTTTACCGATGAGAATATTTCCAAAGAGCAGGGGATAATCGGTCAGGAAATCCGCATGTATGATGATGACGGCGAGTGGAAAGTAATGTTTAATATGCTCAGAGCTCTCTATAGCGCAAATCCCGTCAGGATTGACATCGCAGGCACTGTTGAAAGCATAGCCAAGATAGATAAAGATGTCTTATACAACTGTTACAACACTTACTATAACCCTGCAAACATGGTGGTTGCCGTAGCAGGTGACGTTGACCCCGACGCAGTGTTTGACATAGTAGATAAAACCGTTATCAATCGCGACAACGGCGAGGTCAAGAGTGTGTATCCCGAGGAACCGTTCAATATATGCAATCCGTGTGTCGAAGACTATTCGAGCGTTGCAAAGCCTCTTTGCAGCATTGGATTTAAGGATAATTTCCTCAAAAGCGGCAACGAGCTTTTGAAGCGTGAAGCTGCACTCAAGCTTTTAATCAGATTGATTGCGGGCAAGAGCAGCAAGTTTTACAAAGATAATTATGATTCGGGTCTCATCAATGACACCTTCGATACCGATGTAATGACAGAATTGTCATTTTCTTGTGTATCTGTAGGCGGTGAGTGTGATGATCCGCATCAGCTAAAGAATAATCTTCTCGATGCAATTGAGCATTTTCGTCGCATAGGCTTTGACGAAGAAGAATTTGGGCGAATCAAAAAAGCCTTTTTCGGCTCATTCATTCGTTCGTTCAACAATGTGGAAACAATCGGCGGTCTTCTTTGCCGCAATTTCCTCAGTAATGTTGATGTTACTGAGTTCCCTGAGGTATATAACACCATTACCACCGACACTTTAAAAGAAATTCTTGATGAGGTGTTTTGCCCTGACAATTGCGCCATGAGCATAGTATGGCCTACAAAATGACAAAAGAAAGGCGTGTTTAAAGTATGAGTATATCCTTTCCTCGTCTTGGCATAGATTTTGCTTTAGAACGAGTTGCCTTTTGTGTATTTGGTTTTCCAATATACTGGTATGGCATTATAATTGCACTCGGCTTTGCAATGGGTATATGCCTTGCATCAATAGCAGCTAAAAAGCTTGGCGAAGATAAGGATATAGTTTTAGACATTGCTCTCATATGCGGTCCTGTCTCGGTTGTTTTTGCAAGATTATATTACTGCATTTTCAAATGGGAGGACTATGCCCATAATCCACTCTCTGTTTTCGACATTCGCTCAGGTGGCATTGCCATATACGGAGCGATCATAGGTGCAGTCATTGCGGCTTTTGTTTTTTGCAAGGTCAAAAAGAAAAACACGCTTAAAATTTTTGATATCGGGGCAGTTGGGTTAATTACAGGTCAGATGATCGGACGCTGGGGCAATTTCGTCAACCAGGAGGCTTTTGGCTCCAATACCACACTTCCATGGGGAATGACAGGTACGCGTATCCGTGAGTATCTTGCCAATTTAAAAGCAGAGGGGTATTCTGTCTTGCCCGACCAAACTGTGCATCCCACATTTTTATACGAGTCGATTTGGGCACTTGCTACACTTGTTTTGCTTTTCTTCATAATATATAAGTGCTATAGATACAATGGGCAGGTATTCTTTGCCTATACTTCTTTATATGGTTTGGGCAGATTCTGGATAGAGGGTCTGCGCACAGACAGTCTGATGCTTGGAAGTGTCAGGATTTCTCAATTGATAGCTTTTTTATGCTTTGTGTTATTTGCAATTTTGTATTTTGTATGCTTGAAAAAACAAAATTGTGATAAATAGATATTAATTAAAATGAGGTGATGAAATGGACGCGGGAGGTAGTCAAACGAGCAGATTCAAATTTAGCACAAACGCACAATTGCATGTTGCCGCGTCTGTTTTAATCTGCTAGTAGTGATACTTCCTACCTAAAGGCATTTGCCAAAGTAATATTTAGGAGGAGTTTATAATGGAAAACATCAAGCTTAGCGTGCAAGAAATTGCTGAGCTTCTTAGCAACAGACAATTTATGAAGCTCAAGGAAATTTTTGCAGATATGAATTCGGCAGATATTGCCGATTTTCTCAAAGAATTAAGTAACGAGGAGCTTCTTTTGGCATTTCGCATACTTCCAAAAGATCAGGCGGCCGACACCTTTGTCGAGATGGATGACGATGAGCAGGAAACTCTCATTCAGAGCTTCAGTGACAGCGAGCTCAAAGCTGTGGTAGATGATTTGTTTGTCGATGATGCTGTAGACATTCTTGAAGAAATGCCAGCCAATGTAGTGAAAAGAATTTTGCGTTTCACCGAGCCTCAGACACGTCGTAGGATAAATGAAATTCTAAAATATCCCGAAGACAGTGCTGGCAGTATTATGACGGTAGAATATGTGCGTCTCAAAAAGAACATGACCGTAGACGATGCCATAGCTCACATCAGAAGCACAGGTCTTGACAAAGAGACAATCTATACATGTTATGTGACAGACCTCAACAATAAGCTTATTGGTATATTGTCTGTAAAGACACTGCTTCTTGCCAGAGGCGATGAAATAATTGAAGATTTGATGGAGACCAACCTCATTTATTTTAAAACCAATGACGATAAAGAAGATGTTGCCAATGCGTTTGACAAATACGATTTGATTGCAATCCCTGTTGTAGACGATGAAACCCGTCTTCTCGGTATTGTAACTTTCGACGATGCTATTGACGTCTTGCAGGATGAGGCCACCGAAGATATTGAAAAAATGGCTGCTATTATTCCGTCAGAAAAACCATATCTTAAGACGGGAATTTTTGAAACCTGGAAGCAGCGCATTCCATGGCTTTTGCTTCTCATGGTTTCTGCCACATTCACGGGCAAGATTATCAGCTCTTTTGAAAGTGCTCTTGCAGGATGTGTGGCACTCACTGCATTCATACCGATGCTCATGGACACAGCAGGCAATTCTGGCGGACAGACTTCGGTCACTATAATACGAAGCCTCTCGCTTGGTGATATCGAACTCAAAGATGTTTTGAAGATATTGTGGAAGGAATTGCGCGTTGCTATAGTATGCGGTCTTACTCTTGCAGTTGTCAATTTTGGTAAAATGATGCTCATTGACCGAGGTGCAATTATTGCCGACGGACAGAGTGCTTGGCTTGTTTCGTTTGTAGTCAGCATCACTCTTGTGGTAACTGTGGTTTTTGCAAAGCTCGTGGGCTCGTTTTTGCCTATATGTGCCAAAAAAATTGGCTTTGACCCTGCTGTTATGGCAAGTCCCTTTATCACAACCATCGTAGATGCTCTTGCTCTTTTGGTATACTTTAACATAGCTCAGTCAATTCTTGGTCTGTAAAAATTACATGCAAGCACTACCTATGTCATAATGTAACATAGGTAGTGCTTACTTATTGTTTATTTTTTTGAGTGTTGAGCACAATAGATATAGGTGATATTGTGTGCAGAAACAAAAATTATTAAAAACAACTCGTCGCTCTCTTATAATATTTTTTGTCTCTTTGGTTGTTACTTTGGCGTTGGGGATGTCCGCACGCTTGTTTGTATCTTACAGGCTTTATAAAGCAGTGTCACATAGTGCAACAAAAATTTCTGCTTTGTGGTCAGAGTTTTTTTCGCAATTTTCTTTTCCGAGAGTAAATATGCCGCCTGAAGTGGCTTTGGATGCGGAGCTTTATTCAAAATCTGATTTTTCTGACATCAAACTCAATATGACATACAATCCCGTCGATGCAAAAATAGCAGCAACTCTGTATGGAAGCTGTGTTGACGGTGCAACCAAAGAACTTTATGCTTTTGTTGACAAATCAAGTGCGGGTTCTCATTTGGCGAGCAAAGTGATAAGTTTTATACACTACCGTCAAAAACTTTTGCGCAAGGGGTAGGAATGCTTGGCTCTTTGACGAATTATCAGAGCTACACTGTCGATGCACAAAAGCTCAAAACAATTTATGAAGTGTTTGTGTCACAGAAAAATAACGCATATCTATACAATAGCAAAACAAGGAAAAAACTTTTTTCTCTTGTCTGTTCCACTAATTTATCCGCGTTTGATAATGATAAATACACAGTCAAAGTCAAAATATCTGATTTGAGAGATGTTGCCGATGCCATTGCACCTCAATTATCACAAAATTTTCTTGCATCTTGTGATTCCGATTCATTTTTAACTTTTATTATTCATATGAGTGGAAAAAATCTTCAACTCATTGAATGTATAACTCCGCTTGTTTCAAACAGAATTTATTATGTTGGATTCGATTTCGAAAATGAATTTAAAGATATTGGATTATATGTTTCCGAGCTTGTGTCAGAGCAAAGTCTTTTGAATATCAAAACTTCTTTGAACGATAATCAGGTTTTTATGGATCTTGATTTCAATTCCTGCGAGTTTGATATGTGTGCGATTTATGATATTTCACAATCGGAGATATATTCTCGTTTTTCGGCAGGCAAATATCAAAATATAGTTGTGAGGGGTGGTAAGGATAAGAATGGATATGTTGTTACTGTGGTTTGCACCGACCCCACAAAAGATAATGTGATGAATTTGAAATTTTTGCAAGATGTTTCTCGTGAGAAGAAATTTTTTTCAAACATAAGCACAAACAAGGTTACTTTTGGGGAAATAATGAAACTTCAAAAAGAGTTGAGTTTTTTTTGTGATTTATATACCAAACAATAATTTGTTAAAATGTTGAGTTTTTTAGTGGAAACAGAGTTCGATTTAGTGATTTTTTTGTTGACACAAGTTTTGACACATGATATAATGTAATTGGTAAAATTTGCAATATTTTTAGAAAAGAGGTTAAAATATGAAACAGTTGGATTTAAGTAAATACGGCATTACAGGCGTAGAAGAAGTCATCCATAACCCTTCTTATGAGGAGCTTTTTGCTGCTGAAACAGATGCTTCTCTGACAGGTTATGAAAAAGGTCAGGAAACTGAACTTGG
>JAFYUA010000146.1 GCA_017549745.1 Clostridia bacterium
ATTGATAATCAATGAGTTACGATTTGCAATCTGAAACTATAAATTATCGGATGAAACTATCCAGCCATACCTTTGCAGCAGTAAAACCAATCAAAAATTCAACATTATGAAAAAGTATTTTGCAATTATTTCGCTGCTGTTTGCAGGTATGGTTTCATTAAGTACATGACAAAAATTTGAACACATCGAATTTCGGCTTGTAGAGCGGTCTTAGAAGAACGTTTGCGATTTCTTCCAGACCATACTTGATTAGTGATTTGGCTCTCTTGCCGTGTTTCAATATTCTGATAGCTTTTACATTGATATCCTTATGTTCACCAACAAGATACGCCCACGCCAATGCAATACAGACCATCGCCGTAAGACGAGCGATGCGGTTGATGTCGCGCAGGTGGGTGTCCTCGATGTTGAAGCCGGAGGATTTCATAGCTCTGAAGCATGTCTCAATCTGCCATCGTTGTTTGTAAGTGGCAACGGCCTCTTCGGGGCGGTTATAACAAATCAGAATTTGCAGTTCAGGCACGCCATCGGAGTTTTTCAGCAAGGCTCCGGAAATATAGACATATTCCCCTTTGAGGAGAAACAGCTTGTCGTAGACACGTTCCTGGCCGAGCTTAAGACCGTGAAACAGATGCCACGCCCTGACATCCTGGCAGGATTTGGGATTGCGCAACCAAAAATTCTGTTTAATCCGCAGATAGTATCGGATGCGTCTGTTGTTGAGATATTCGACCCATTCCTTGCCGACAAACTCGCGGTCGGCAACAAGAGAGTCGATACACTCGGCTCCGAACAACCGTATAAATCTATCAATCAGCCGCATCCGTTCTTTCCAATTGGAATTGCCGCGTTTGTCGAGCATGGTAAAGAGCAGAGGAAAGGCAACACCCTTGTAAGTGACACCAAGCATAAGGATATTGATGTTGACCTCACCGAATTTCCAGTTGGTGCGGTCAAGGCTCAGGACCAGTCCTGTCTTGACGGGCAGAAGAGCAAATATCACTTTGGCGATAAGGTCAAGGTTGAGGGCATATCCGGCAAGGAACCTTTGCAGACGGCGCAGGTTGGAATCACGCTCCACACATGTAGGCATTGCAGATGCTATCTTGTGGAGACTGACTGTCTGCACAACGCAAAGTGCCTGAAGAACAAACGCAAGCAATTTTATGCGGGCAAGATTCATTACCGAGCCAAGATGCTCTTGCATAATCGGGACGATTTGATTAACTTTGCCATTGTCCCTGAGAGTTGTCGTAACTTTCATGGAAAAAGCGGTCAAACTTTTCTTTAAAGTTACTAATTTTCAGGGACTTTTACAAGTAATAACTAATTAAAAAATCAATCATATAACTGACAAAAAATTAATTTTTGTCATCTACTAAAAAATTTAACTTAAAAAACAGATATTAAATGAAACTTCTGAAGATTATTGGTATCCCTATGCTGGCGGTATGTGTGCTGGGGATGACAGGATGCTCGTCAATGAACAATATAGGTAAGGGTGCGCTTATAGGCGGAGGCAGCGGTGCCGGCGTGGGTGCCGGTCTCGGTGCGCTTATCGGCGGCGGCAAAGGTGCTGCCATAGGTGCTGCCATAGACACAGCAGCCGTGCGTGACAGCATATCCGCCATCATCTCCGGCATGCCGGGAGAAATCGGTGTCGCGGCTATAATTGACAGCAGGGATACAGTGACAGTAAACGACATTGACAAATATGCCCTTATGAGCGTCTTCAAGATGCATCAGGCAATAGCCGTCTGCCATTCTTTCGATCTCAAAGGCATTCCGCTTGACACAATACTGGAATTCGACCGCACATCGCTCAACCCAGATACCTGGAGCCCCATGCTCAAGGAGCATCAGGACGCACACTTCAGAATGCCCGTAAGCGAGCTCCTTAGATACACACTGATGCAAAGCGACAACAATGCGAGCAATCTGATGTTTGACCGGTTGGTAAGCGTCGCTGAAACCGACAGTCTGATAGCCACACTCATCCCGCGCAACTGTTTCAGGATCACTGAGCGAGAATCCGACATGCAGTCTGATCATGCCAAGAGCTACAACAACCACTCATCACCGTCAGGCGTGGCAAGGCTTGTGGAACGGCTGTTCACCGACAGCATATTAAGCACTGAAAAACAGGAATTCATATGTGAGACAATGCGTGGCTGTCACACAGG
>JAFYUA010000147.1 GCA_017549745.1 Clostridia bacterium
CATGACAGGTCACACCGCCTCAGTGAGCCTCGCAGACGGGAGCGCTCAGCTTGTGATGACTCTTAAGGGGCAATTTTCATCTATGGCAAGCTGGAATTCCACAGTAGTATACACCCTGAATTTTTCTTTGGGTGATGTGCCCACCGAGCCGCCCTCATGCATGCTTGCTGCCGACAGTGCTGCCATATACAGCGGCATGACGGCAGAGTTTGACCTTGATGAATATTTCAGCGGGGCAAGAAGTTATTATCTGATGCAAAACGGACAAAAGCTCCCTCTTGACGGCAAGGTCTACACTTTTGCAAACACTGCCGTTGGCACCCACACTCTCGTGTTTGCTTCTTCCAATGCCGCAGGTGATTGCCCCGATTTGCTCACTGTGACAGTTGAAGTCACAGAAATCACAAGCGGCACATGGCTTGGCATTGCCACCTCAAACGGATGCGTAAATTATGTGAAATTCACCGATGCTCTCGGAGCTGAGATTGACGGACTCAAAGCTTCTTTTGAAGATAACTCCATCATTGTCACTTTGCCGCGAAGCTTTGATATCAATGAAAAAATCACTGCCGCCTTTGATTTGACGCAAAATGACAGCGGCTTGCCGTTTATTTCGGGCAGCAACGCTTTCAATCAGGGCATTGGAAAAACCACCTCATACACCATGAGCCTTTCAAACGGTTCGGCTCAAAAGACGCTCTATCTCTATAATTCCAAGCCCGCCGCCACCAATAATAATCCTGCGGTTTACACTCTACAGTATGCAGTTGAAAATGAAATTCCCGTGCTTTCAGATGCCTGCAAAGATGGTGCCAAAGCAGAGATTGTAGCAGGCGAGGCGTTCACCCTTGACCTTTTGCCCATCTTTGCCGATGCCGATGGTGACACGCTTTGCTACAGTGTAAAGATAAACGGCGAAGCGGCAACAGCGGCAGACGCAAACTATAGCTTCATGCCCACTCTCGGCGGAAGCTATGAGCTTGAATTTTTTGCAAGTGATTTCATGGCTTCCTCTGCACAATCGTACAAGGTTATCCTTACTGTGACAAATTCCGACGCGACCTATGATATGACGGTGCTTCTCCCTGACGACATAGCTCCTGCATTTTATATCACAACAGGCTATGACGAAAACGGAATTGACATTTTGGGTGACACACTTACATTTGCCAAAGGTGAATCGGCAGACGGCTTTGCAAGCTATACTGTTTCTGTGCCTGAAAACATCAGCGAAATTTCTGTGCGTGACAGTGCATACGGCGGCATGGCTTTTGCCTCTTCAAATGAAAGCCGCGTGATGCTTTGCAAGGTGCAGACCAATGTCACAGATTTGGGGGGCAAAGCTATTGATGGCATTGTGGGTGTGTCCTATGGTGCTCACAAGGCATTGGGTGTAGACGGCAATTTTCTGCTTGTGCCGCACTCTGAATACACCTTCACCGCATCACCTGCCGACTCTTCGGCATACAACAAAGCTGCCCAAAGCCTCACCTTGACAGACGATACAAATGCCGTAAATATCAAGCTGCCATACAAAAATCCCAAAACAATCACCACAACCACAGGAGCCATGGCAAAGCTTTTTAAGTTTGGAAGCAATTACTATGTGCACACTTCATATGACCCTCTTGCAAGCGTTGACAATGGCGACGGCACATCTACTCACTATTTTGTGGCAG
>JAFYUA010000148.1 GCA_017549745.1 Clostridia bacterium
CCCAACCGCTTCGGTCAGAGCCTTGCATGCTCTCGGGAATATCACCGCGAAGTGCCATCACATTTTGTATGCCTGCATCTTTGATGGAGCGAATCTTCTCTTTTACCGTTGCTTTGGTAGATGACACGCAGGTGAGATGGGCAAGCGTGGGCACACCATGAAGCTCTTTGATGTTTTTGGCAATGTCGAGGGTGAATTTGCTTGTGCCGCCGCCTGCACCATATGTAACGCTCATAAATGACGGCCTTAGCTTGGCTATCTCCTCGGTGGCATGCTTCACGCTTTCAAAAGAGGTTTCGGTCTTTGGCGGAAAAACCTCAAACGAAAGCGAAAGTGAATCCTGATTGATTATATCTATGATTTTCATATTATTTCCAAGAATTTCTCATATGCCGCATCCCAGAGTGCAGTATCCTGAGGAGCATAGGTTTTGATGTCGAATGAATCACGGATTATGGAGCGAGCTTCTTTGATGCCTGAAATATCGCCTGATGCCATGAACTGAACTGCCACATTGCCAAGAGCAGTGGCCTCCACAGGACCTGCCGACACCGAGGTGTTGCATGCACTTGCCGTCATCTGACAAAGGATTGATGCATTGGTGCCGCCACCAACGATGTGAATGCCTGAGAATGTTTTGCCTGTGAGTTTGCCGAGGTTGATGAATGCGTGGCGATATTTGAGAGCAAGGCTCTCGTATATACAACGAGCAATCTCGCCGATTGTCTGAGGTACATACTGACCGGTTCTTTTGCAGTACTGCTGAATTTTGCCCGGCATGTTGCCCGGTTTGCCAAATTCACTGTAGTCAGGGTCGACAAAGCAGCGAAACGGCTCTGCCTCGGCTGCAAGCTCTGCAAGCTCGCCAAAGCTGAGGTCATGACCCTCTTTTTGCCATGAGCGGCGAGCTTCCTGAATGAGCCACAGGCCCATGATGTTGGTGAGATAACGGATTGTGCCGCCATAGCCGCCCTCGTTGGTGTAGGATGCTTTGAGACCCTCGCTGCAGATAAGAGGCTCGGAGAGCTCAGTGCCAAAAAGCGACCATGTGCCGCATGAAATATACACAAAATCATCACAAGTGGTGGGCACAGAAACTACAGCGGATGCTGTGTCGTGACCGCCAACGGCGATTACATCTACGCTATCCACTCCAAGCTCTGCGCAGATTTCGGGGCTGAGTTTGCCGAGCACCTCACCTGTTTCAATGATGTCGCAGAGGATATCGGTGGGGATATTGAGGCTTTCAAGAAGGTCTTTGTCCCATGTGCGCTCAGAGGGATTGAGCATCTGCGAGGTGGAAGCTATGGTATATTCGCTCTTTTGCACGCCTGTGAGGAAATAGTTGAGAAGGTCGGGAATGAAGATGAATTTGTTGGCGCGTTTGAGAAGATCCGCCTTGTATTTTGCAAGATAATAAAGCTGGAAGATGGTGTTGAAATTGAGAATCTGAATACCTGTTTTGCCATAGAGCTCGTCTTTGCTGATGAGCTCAAAAACTTCTTCGGGGATATTGTCGGTGCGGGCGTCGCGATAGTGCACAGGATTGCCTATGAGGTCGCCGTTTTCGTCAACAAGGCCAAAATCAACACCCCAGGTGTCGATGCCGATGCTGTCGAATCCGCCTGCCAGACGGGCTTTGACTATGCCCTGCTTTATCTGGTCAAAGAGATAGAGAATATCCCAGTAGAATGTGCCGCGCACATTGACACCGTTGTTTGGAAAACGATGGATTTCTTCAAGAGTTATTTTGCCGCCGTCTAAAGTGGCTATGATGCCTCTGCCGCTTGATGCGCCGAGGTCAAATGCTAAAACCTTTTTCATGGCTATATTTCCTTTCTTATTCTGTTATGAGCTGAACATTATTATCTTTGAGAGCCATGGCAAGCTCTTCATCGGGGACTTTGTCGGTGATGAGATAGTCGATGTCGGCAAGAGATGCAAGCTTTGCAAAGCTCACTCTGCCAATCTTGCCGCTGTCACAAAGGAAGTATTTACATTCGGAATTGGCAAGCATGTTTTGCTTTATGCCGCATTCCTGCTCATTGCTCTCGAGTATGCCAATTTCCTTTGTCACACCCTTTGATGAGAAAAACATCTTGTTGGCAAAATATGACTCCTTGATGCTTCGCTCAGCCAAGCTGCCTACAAATGACTGATTGGAGCTTACAAGACCGCCAACTGAGATGAGCTTGATGTGTTCACAAGACGAAAGCTCCGCCACTACACGCAGTGAGTTGGTGATGACGGTGATGTTTTTGAGCTTTTTGAGCTCTTTGGACATAAAAAACGTGGTGGTGGATGCATCGAGGAAGATGGTGTCACCTGAGAACACAAAGCTTGCCGCAATTTCAGCAATTTTTTGCTTTGCCTCTACATTGGTGGATTTGCGTTTTTCAAGCGAGAGCTCATATGTAGTGCCCTCGATGGGCACTGCACCGCCGTGGGTGCGCCTGAGCGACTCTGATTTTTCGAGCTTTTCAAGGTCGCGGCGGATGGTTTCTTCGGTCACGCTAAGACTTAGAGCAAGACGGCTCACTGTGACTGCACCCTCTTTGGAGAGTTCGTCCAATATAAATTTTTGTCTTTCGGGAGCAAGCATTATATCACCTCATATTTGCAAAATAACGCGGAAAAACCTGCTTTGTTTATTTCCGCGTTAGTTTTATTATTATTTTTTTATGATGCGCACCTTGGCGCCGTTTTTGAGTCCGGCAGAGTTGGCATCGTCGGTGTCGATGTGCATTTCAACATTGAAATCATCGCGCACTCTCACCTGAACATCATAAAATCTTGTGGGCTTGATGCCTTCTACTTCCACATCAACATAGTCGTTGTCGGCAATGCCATGAGCTGCGGCATATTCGGGAGTGAGATGGATGTGGCGATTGGC
>JAFYUA010000017.1 GCA_017549745.1 Clostridia bacterium
GAGGGTGTTGAAGGCCGCGTGCCCTACAAGGGACCCCTTTGCGACACCATATTCCAGCTTGTGGGTGGTTTGCGTTCATCAATGGGTTATTGCGGCACTCCCACAATCGGCGAACTCAAAGAAAGAGGCAAATTTGTGAGAATCACCAATGCAGGTCTCATAGAAAGTCACCCCCACGACATATCAATAACCAAAGAAGCTCCCAACTATAGCAAAAGCTATTAAACTTAATAAAGGAAGGCGAAAATGATGAAAAAATTTAGCAAAATAATTGCAGCTTTGGCTGCACTTGCTGTTGTGGTTATGTCATTTGCAGGTTGCTCACTTGTGAAAGATATGGACGATGTTAATGCATACAGACAGCAAAAAGAAGAAAGAGCCAAAAGCGAAGCTCAGATGCAGGAAACAATCCTCAAAATTGCTGATGACATCACAGTAAGCGGTGCATACTACGGCTGGTATTTTGCAAATGCCTACAACACTGCTTATGCCGAAGCGGCTCAGGCTCTCGAAGCTGACAGCTCAGCCGACAGCTCTGCTACACCCGAGGTTGATGTGGAAGCAATCAAAGCGCAGGCAAAAGAAAGCATCATTGCTACCAAAATGGCATACGCCAAAGCAACAGAGCAGGGCATTGAGCTTACCGATGCTGACTATGACGCCATAGATGACCAACTCGACCAGCTCAAAGCAAGCATTGCTCAGCAGGGCATCAGCTACACAGATTATCTCTATCTCATGCAGACCAATGCTGAAACAGTTGAGCAGATTGTGACCGAAGAATACACAGGCACACTCTACTATGCAAGCCTTGTGAAAGCAGATTATGCAACTGCAAAGCACATTTTAGTGAAATATGATGATGGTGTGCACACCAAAGAAGAAGCTTCAAAGCTTATCTCTGACATCAAAAAAGAGCTTGACGGCGGCGCTGATTTTGACAAGCTCATGAACGAAAAGAGCGAAGACGGCAGAAATGCCGACGGCACTTTGGCTTCTCCCGACGGCTACACCTTTACCAAAGGTCAGATGGTGCCCGAATTTGAAGCAGCAGCATTTGCACTTGGCGAGGGCAAAATCAGTGACATAGTGGCAGTGGAAAGCGAAGGCTACAAGGGCTTCCACATTGTGAAGAAAATGCCCACAAGCCTCTCAGGCATAGCAACCGCTATAATGCAGGGTGCAGATGCTGCAGCCAACATCGTTATTGAAGCTGAAAGAAGCAGCCTCACTTCTGATGTAAAGGTTGAAGAAACCGACAAAATCGGATATTACGAAAAGCAGTACAAATAAGATAGCAAAGGCTGAACGGCAATCACCGTTCAGCCTTTTTTGTTTAGCTGTTTTCTTCTTCAAGCAAGGTGGACTGATATTTTTCGAGTATGCGGCTCTGGAGCAGCTCTCTTGTTTCCATGTTTATGGGGTGGGCAATATCTTTGTATTCATTGTCGGGAGTTTTGCGGCTCGGCATTGCAATAAAGAGCCTGTCCTGCCCGTCAATGATTTTTATATCGTGCACAACAAAGCAGTTGTCAAAGGTAACTGAGACCACTGCTTTCATTTTTTCATCATGTGTCATCTGCCTGATTCTGATGTCTGTTATTTCCATGTTATAACCTCCGATTAGTAATACAAATGTATGTATATATTGTGGACTATTCTTTTAAATATAATACACATCAAACAAAAATAAAATTTGTATAATATTTCTGTTTATTTTTGGAAGAAAATAGTGTATACTTAAGTGATAAGATATAAGGAGTTGTAAGCTTTGGATAAATTAACATATGTTCATTTCATAGGTATAGGCGGCATAAGCATGAGCGCTATTGCCAAGGTTTTGCTTCATGGTGGTGTGAAGGTGTCGGGCTCTGATTCCAAGCGCTCCAAAGCCACCGAAGAGCTCGAAGAGCTGGGCGCTGTAATATACGAAGGTCACAGTGCAGACAATATCACAAATCCTGATTTGGTGGTGTATACCGCTGCAGTGAATGACTCAAACCCCGAAATGCAAAGGGCTAAAGAGCTCGGTATTGCGACTGTGTCGCGCGCCGAAATGCTTGGCAGAATAATGAAAAACTACCAAAAAGCAATCTCTGTGGCAGGCACTCACGGCAAGACCACCACCACATCAATGATGACATATGTGCTCATGAAAGCTCTCACC
>JAFYUA010000149.1 GCA_017549745.1 Clostridia bacterium
CAATGACGATGGCTGCCTCGCAGCCTGTGAGAGTGCGCCTCACCTCGGCATCGTCGGTCCCGTCGGAATATACAAGGTTGTATTTTGATTTGAGAATATCGGCACATTTTTTAGTAACTGCGCCGTCTGAGTCTTTTTTACGGTTTGTAATAATTGCTACTGTTTGCATAGGCAATCCCCCTATGTATAATTAATGTAATTATACATTATTTAATGTATATTTGTCAACATATACAACTGTAAATAAAGCTTAACACATTTAATACATAGAGGTTTTGGGCAAAATGATGTTGAAATAATATGAAATATGTTGTATAATGGCTTTGTCGGAGAAATCTGATAAAAAGGTAAGACTGAAAACAGTGTAAAAACTGGGCGGTTATGCTATCATCTCTTTAATAAGGAGGTGGTTGCTATGGATAATGAATACATAATTTCATTTATGATTATTCTGTTACTTTTAGTAATTTCCATAAAAAAATAACGCCCACCGCCAAGTAGTGCGTTATTTTAAAAAATAAACTATCTTTGGCATAACCGTTTGAGGTCTTGCCTTTTTCTATTGTCATTATAATATAATAAACCATGTTTTGTCAACTGCTTTTAGAAAAGTTTATATGAAAAATTTAGGCAACCCCCTTGAATCGAACTGGTTTTTGTGATATAATAAATTCTGCGAAACACAGTTTTATATTTTTTCTACTAACAGTTTGTATTTTTTTGTCTTTCGGCAAAAATACAGGCTCTATTTTGCATACTGTTGGTAGATATGTAATTGTGTTTCGCGACAGGAGCCATGTATTTTTCGGAGCATGGCTTGCCATGCTCTTTTTTATTTTACATAGGCTCTTAAGCTTCCGAATGTCGCCAAACATAACTCACAAAACACACAAGCCCACCATTTGGCGGGCTTGTGTGTTTTTATTAATTTTTATATTGACTTTTTTAATTTTTTTGCATATAATAAAATCGTAAGAAAATCAGAAATTCAGAATTTCTAAGAGGTGATTTATATGTTGGCAGAAATCAGAGGTCGTTCCCAAATTACTATTCCAGCAGAAATTATTAAAAAGCTTGGAATTTGTGAAGGTGACAAATTTGAAGTCATGGAAAAAGACGGCGGAATATTTCTTTGTCCTGTGGTTGTATATCCCAAAGAAAAGCTTTTGCAAATTGCAAAGCTTATAAAAAACTCTGAACTTGATGTTTCTAATCAAAAAGAATTTGACACAGTTGAAGATATGTTTACAGACATGGGGATAAATATAGATAATGTATAAATTGAAATATACAAAAGAATTTGAAAAAAATCTCAAACTTTTAACAAAACAGGAACAAAAAATAGTTTTAAACAAACTAAAGCTGCTTGTCCAAGACCCGTTTTATCCATCATTGCGCACAAAAAAGATTCAGGGACTCGAAAATGTGTTTGAAATGAGCGTAAATATGGACATACGAATTCTATGGAAATATGATAACGGCACAATTATTCTGTTGCTTGATATTGGACATCATAAAGATATCTTAGGCATATAAACACACAATCCCGCCGAGTGGCGGGATTGTGTGTTTTTTTATTCTTTATAGCTTTCGGTTGTAGTAACAACTATACAGGATTTTTCACTGTCCCATTCAACATTGAAGCCTGCCACCTTGCCTATGTCACGCAGTTTGAAATAATTGTGACCTCCGCCGTTGTCATCAATGAGCAAAAATGCTTCAAGAGGAGCCGTCACGCCATCTGTGAGCACAGGTGTGATGCTTGTTTTTGTGGGGGCAGATACAACTGTGGGCACGGTAAGCTCTGCTCCGTTTTGGGTTGTGTATTCTTTGCGCTTGTCGAGTCTTATTGCATTGTTTCGCCAATCCACATTGAAATTGGCTTTTGTTTTGTTCAAAAGATATGCCACATCACGCAGCTTGACAAAGTTTACATCAAAGCCCTGTGCATCACGAAGAATATATGTGTTGAGCACTACTTCTTCACCATCTATTATTATGTTTTGTCTAGATGGGTCGGCTATCACAGTGACAGTAGACTTTGGCAGCCATTTTGCATACAGGGTGCAATCAGAGTTAACCTTGTCTGTATCAAAGTTCCAGGCTTTTGTACAAGAAGAATCCTTGTACCATCCTGCAAAATAATACCCATCTCTATATGGATTATCAGGGGGAGTCAAAAGCTCACCTTTGGCACACAGGGTCTTTGTTGTGCCTGTGCCGCCGCCAAGTTCAAAAGAGACTGTGCACATTATTTTCTCATATTCCAAATTTACCTTGAATCCTTTATATTCAACAGGGTATGGCACTGCACGACTTTCGCCAAAAGTGTCTTTAAAATCCTCTTCATTCAAACCAATAACTGTCATTCCACCGCTTACATCTGTTACCCCTATTAGTCCCCACATCCATAAACTGCCATCTTTTTTTACTGCTCCGCAATCAACATCAAGATTTACAAAAGCCACATTGTCCAGAATTTTTGTCGGCGAATTGATAATTTCTCCGTCTTCAACAAAACCATACGAACCAACACCTGTCCAACCAAAATCATTGCTGCCCCAACACCAAAGACTATCGTCTTTTTTAACTATAGCAATTACATCTGTGTTAGAACCTTCTTGCTTGGAAATTTGTTTAACATTATCCATGATTTTTTCGGGATTGAATAAGTTTTTCCAAAGAGTACCATCTTTTTTCAATATTAAATCTTCATCTCCACCGACAGACGCTTGCATTACATTATCCATTATTTTAAATGGATGAAAAGCAGCTTTTTCTTCTATGTATCCCTTGTAGTCTTCCTGATATGCAAAACGATTTCCCCAAGCCCACAAGCTTCCATCATTCTTTATTGCCGTTATATGATTAGATTCTACCTCAACAGATAAAACACAATCCATTATTTTTGTCGGCTCATAGTAATTATCATCATCTTCGTTGCCATTAGCCATCAGTCCGTTATAGTTGTACCCCCACACCCAAAGAGTACCATCTGTTTTGATAACTGCTGCATTATTCCAGTCTATATCGATATTCTTTACATTATCCATCACCTTTAAAGGTGTTTTTTGAGCCTTGTCATCTTCACTCCAATGATTAAGCCTGGAATTTCCCCACATCCAGAGCGAATTATCATTTTTTATAGCTGCACAAACATTGTCCTCTAATACTATACTCCTGACATCTTCCATAATCTTTACGGGAGTCATACATTCTTCCTGTATCCCATCACCCAACTGATAACTATGATTGCAGCCCCACATCCATAAAATGTCATTTTTATCAACAACACCAATATTCACCGCGCAACATTTGTCATGTCCATTTCGATTAGCAACATCAAATGTTTTGATATATCCTGCCGAGCCAGCGGAAGCAAAAACATTTACGCATGAAAATGCGACTATAACAGCTAACACTGCAGAAATGAGTTTAATAAATTTCTTCATTATAAGTTTCCTCCAAATCGTTGGTATTATATGTTAAATCAAGTATAACAAAATGCAATTTTAAAGTCAAATTATATTTGTGTTACAAAGCAAGCCCGCCAATCGGCGGGCTTGTGTGTTTATTATATTATGCCTTTGCGTCGGCTTTTATTTTTTCTACCAAATGACCTGGCACTTCTTCATAGTGGTCAGCGTTGAAGGTGAAGCTGCCTCGTCCGTTGGTGATGGCACGCAGGTCTGTTGCATATTTGGTCATTTCACTAAATGGAATGAGAGCTTCAATTTCCGTCTCGCCCTCGCCCACGGGGTTCATGCCGAGAATGCGGCCGCGGCGCTTGTTGATGTCACCTGTCACATCGCCTGTGTAGTCATTGCGCACACGCGCCTTTAGCATGCCGATGGGTTCAAGGAGTACGGGGCTTGCCTGTTCAAGGCCTGTTTTGTAGCAGATGGAAGCGGCTGTTTTGAATGCCATTTCCGAAGAATCTACAGGGTGATATGAACCATCGAGAAGAGTTGCTTTTAAGTTAATCACAGGATATCCTGCAAGCACGCCCTTACTCATGCTTTCTCTGAGTCCCTTTTCAACTGCAGGGAAGTAGTTTTTGGGCACACTTCCGCCAAATACCTTTTCTTCAAACACAAGGTCTTCACTTTCGCATGGCTCAAATTCAATCCACACATGACCATACTGACCATGACCGCCCGATTGTTTTTTGTGCTTGCCTTCCACCTTAACTTTTTTGCGGATGGTTTCTCTGTAGGCAATCTTGGGGTCTTTGAGGTCAACCGCTACGCCGAATTTGGAAAGCAGCTTTGAGCAAATAACATTAAGATGCTGTTCGCCCAAGCCTGAAATAACCGATTCGCCTGTTTCTTTGTTGGCTTTTAAGGTAAAGGTTTTGTCTTCTTCCATGAGCTTTGTAAGACCCTGGCTGATTTTTTCTTCGTCGCCCTTTGATGCAGGCACAATCGCCATAGAGAGCACAGGCTCGGGGAAGTCGATGCCGTCGAGAATAACGGGTGCTTTGGCATCACAGAGTGTGTCGCCTGTTTCTGTGACCGAAAGCTTGGCGGCAACGCCTATGTCACCTGCTTCGAGCACAGGCACTTCTATTTGCTTTTTGCCTCTTAAGGTATAGAGCTTGCCTATTTTTTCGTTTTCGTCTTTATTGGGGTTATAGAGAGTTGTGTCGGGTGTGAGCTTTCCTGAGAGCACCTTGAAGAAGGTCATTTTGCCCACATAGTTATCCACCACTGTTTTAAACACTTTGAGAACCATGCTGCCATCAGATGTGCAGATGATTTCTTTTTCTTCGCCGCTTTTGGCATCTTTGGCTTTTGAAGCTTCGGCTTCATCGGGAGCAAAGAGATAGTCCGACACAAGGCTGAGCACATGGGTGATTCCTATTCTCATGAGAGTAGAACCACAGATAACAGGCACCACGATGCCGTTTTTGATGCCCGTCTTTATGGCAGATTTGATTTCGGCTTCGGTAAATTCTTCGCCTGCAAAGAATTTTTCCATGAGCTCGTCGCTGCACTCAGCTATAGCTTCGTTGAGAATTTCACGGCTGCGCTGTGCCATGTCGAGATATGCCTCGGGGATATCTTCATATGTAGCCTCGGGGCCAGTGAACATTTTGGCTTTCATTTTGATAACATCAACAAAGCCAATGAAGAAGTCACCGTCTTTGATAGGGAAGGTAAAGGGCGCAATAGCCTTGCCGAAGGTGTCGTTGAGCTGTTCTATAACCTTGAGATAATCTGCTTTTACATCATCGAGCTTGTTTACGAATATTATCTTTCCAAGACCGTATTTTTCAGCCATTTTCCAGGCTTTTTCCGTGCCTGCCGACACGCCCGACTTGCCGCTTACTGTGATGATGCAATTTTCGCAAACCTCAGCGGCCTCAATCTGTTCACCCACAAAATCGAAAAATCCCGGGGTGTCCAATATATTCATCTTTTTGTCATTCCAGTCAAAGCTGATAAGAGATGTA
>JAFYUA010000150.1 GCA_017549745.1 Clostridia bacterium
AGGCTGACACAATCGTTAAAGAACTCGGCGAAAACAAAATTCCATGTTATGGTATTCAGTGGCCTGAAGCATATGAAGAAAAAGCTTACCGTGAACATAACGGTTTTGGTACTACTAAATTCCCATTCGAATCAAAAGAATATGCTGACCCTGCTTCTGTACAGTATGACAAAGTTCTCTGCCCAAAAGCTAAATCACTCCGTGATGAAACACTCAGCCTCTTCCTCCACCCCACATGGGAAGAAGTTCACATTCAGCGCTGCATCGACGGCTTCAAGGCTGTAATCGAAAAACACCTTAAATAATCAAGGCGGAGGTAACTGATATGAAAATCAAATGGGGCGTTATAGGTTGCGGCGGTATTGCTGACCGCAGAACCCTTCCCGGCATGATGCTTGCAGACAACGCAGAGCTTGTGGCTGTAATGGACGCAAACCTCGAAGTTGCCAACAAAGTTAAAGACAAATACAATGCCAAATATGCTTTTGCCAAATTTGAAGATGTGCTCGCACTTGATGAAATTCAAGCTGTGTATATTGCATCTCCCGTATTTTGTCACAAAGAACAGGCTATGGCTGCTGCAAAAGCAAAAAAACACATTTTGCTTGAAAAGCCCATGGCACTCACAAGTGAAGAATCTCAGGAAATTGCAGATTGCTGCAAAGCCGAAGGAGTTAAGCTCGGCGTTGGTCTCATGATGCGTTTCCATGGATATCATCAGGAAATGAAAAAGCTCGTGGCAGCCGGCAAGCTTGGCGATGTTGTATCAATGCGCGCTCAGCTCACATGCTGGTATCCTGACATTCCCAACAACTGGAGACAGAACAAAGACCTCTCAGGCGGCGGTGCTCTCATGGATATGGGTATTCACTGTATTGACCTTCTCCAGTATATCACAGGGCTCAAAGCAGAAGAAGTGACCGGTTTTGCTCAGACTCAGACCTTCAGCTACAATGCAGATGACTCTGCTGCTATCGTTATGAAGATGAACAACGGTGCTCTTGCTATGGTTGATGCCAACTTCAACATTCCCGATGCTGCTGCTAAATGTAAGCTTGAAATCTACGGCACAAAGGGCAGCATTATGGCAGAAGGCACAATCAGCCAGATTGAAGCAGGCGAAGTGTCGGTGCTCATTTCTGATGATTCTCTCGGTTATGACGCCAGTCAGAACCGCGATGAGCTCACTCCCGTTAAGCTTGATGTAGAGCTTGGAAATATGTATACAAAAGAGGTTACCTCTTTTGGCAACGCTATTGCCAATGACACTGAACCCGAAATCACAGCAGAAGATGCTATTTTGGTTCAGAGAATTTGCGAAGCAGCTTACAAATCAAGCGACTCCAAAGTTATATCTAAGCTGTAATTTTGATATACAAAATTCAGTTTTGATACTCATTTTACTCGCAAAACACCCCGACAGGAAACTGCCGGGGTGTTTTGTTTTTTTGCCTACATCATGTTTTTGAGTGCATACAATAAAATCTTAATTTCAGAAAGTGTGTTGAACACTCCAAGGCTTACTCTGACAGTGCCGCCGTCTGAGGTGCCAAGAGCTTCATGTGCTTTGTAGGCACAATGGTACATTGAACGGGTGGCTATGGAAAAATTGGAGCTGAGATATGATGAAATATCCACGCAATCCTTGCTATTGTGAGTGAATGAAACCACCCCTGTTCTGCCAAGAGTGTTTTTTTTGCCGATGATGTTGATGTCTTTGATGCGAGAAAGACCATCGAGCAAATATGCGGTAAGCTTTGCTTCGTGTTCACGAATATTGGCAATGCCTATCCTGTTGATATAACGGATGCCTTCCGCCAGGCCGCATATGCCGGGGAGATTGAGAGTACCGCTCTCGAGGCGGTCAGGCAGTTCAAGAGGTTGTGTAAGTTCTTTAGAATAACTGCCTGTGCCGCCTTGCATAATGGGAGCAAGTTCAAAATCAGTGTTTATACAAAGCAAACCTGTGCCCATTGGCCCATATAGGGCCTTGTGACCGGGAGCAGCAAGCAGGTCGATTTTCATTTGCTGCATATCTATGTCGATAATGCCGGCGCTCTGTGATGCATCAAGCAAAAACAATATGCCATGCTGGCGGCAAACCTTGGCTATATCCTCTACAGGCGTAACAGTGCCGCACACATTGGACACATGAGTCATTGCCACAAGACGGGTGTTGGGTCTGATGAGCGCTTCAAGCTCTGATGGGTCAATGACACCTTCGGAATCAGCACCGAGATATGACACATCTACATCAGGGCTTTTGGCAAAAAGCGGTCTGAGAACCGAGTTATGATCCATGACAGTGCATATTGCATGGTCACCAGCTTTCAAAATGCCGTGAATGGCAAAATTGAGAGCCATGGTCGAATTTTGGGTAAATACCACATTTGCAGGATTGGAAAGCCCAAAAAAATCTGCCACAAGCTCCCTGCACTCATATACCTTTTCAGATGTGCGTATAGCCATCTTGTGGCCACTACGCCCTGGATTAGCGCCATAATATTTCATGCTTTTTGCCACAGCTTCTGTGACCTGATTGGGCTTTGGCCATGTTGTAGCAGCATTATCAAGATATATCACAAATGTCACCTCTTATTTTAGTTTGCGGTAGTCTTTGCTGTCGAAAGCACCCTTTGATGACAAACCGTTTGAAGAAACAAGCTTCCATGCGGTTTCCAAATGCTCAGCACTCATTTTCAGGCAATAGCTGCAGCCTGATGAGACGCCAAGAGCTTTAGGAGTCTGGACAAGTGCTGAATCTATGCCGAAGCTTTTGCGAAGAACGCTTTTCACACGATTTGCAGTGGTTGCTGAGGCAAAGACTATCAATACATTGTTCATTATATTCCCTCCCCCATTTATTATATTCAAAAACCGCAAAACTGTGTGAGAACAAAAAGTTCAAATAGCAACGCCCTGCACTTTAACAATAGTTACAACGAAAAGGAATTTGAAAATCCCCCTTGAATATTTTGGCAAGATGCTGTATAATAAATTGTTAAGTTTAATACTATGTATTTTGGAGGAAATTATGAAATTAGGTATAGTAGGTTTGCCCAATGTAGGCAAGAGTACACTTTTTAACGCTATCACTCAGGCAGGAGCTGAGGCTGCAAACTATCCGTTTTGCACCATTGAGCCCAATGTGGGCATTGTGACAGTGCCTGATGAAAGAATAGACAAGCTCGCCGAAATGTATGACCCTGACAAAATCACCTATGCAACGGTAGAATTTGTGGATATTGCAGGTCTTGTTAAGGGTGCGAGCCGCGGCGAAGGTCTGGGGAATAAATTCCTTTCGCACATAAGAGAGGTTGACGCCATTGTCCATGTGGTAAGGTGCTTTGAAGATGCCAACATCGTTCATGTTGACGGCTGCATCGGTCCAAAACGCGATATTGAAACCATCAATATGGAGCTTATTTTTGCCGATATGGAAATGGTTGAAAAAAGAATCGACCGCACCAAAAAAGCAATGAAGGGCGGCGACAAGAAGTTCCAGAAAGAGCTCAGCATGCTTGAGCGCATCTATCAGACTCTCGAAGAAGGCAAATGCGTGAGAACTATGGAATTTGACAAAGAAGAGGAAGAGCTTCTCAAAGAGGTTGCTCTCCTTACCAAAAAGCCTGTCATTTATGCTGCGAATGTATCCGACGAAGATTTTGCAAACGGAATTGATGACAACGAATTTATAAAGGAACTGAGCGCAATAGCTGCCGAAGAAGGCAGTGAAGTGCTCCCTATTTGTGCAAGACTTGAAGAAGAAATTATCGAGCTTGATGATGAGGAAGAAAGAAAAGCATTCCTTGAAGACCTTGGCATTGAAGAATCGGGTCTTAACAGACTCATCAAAAAAAGCTACAGTCTTCTTGGACTCATAAGCTATCTCACTGCAGGCAAACCGGAGGTAAGAGCATGGACAATCCGCAAAGGAACCAAAGCTCCTCAGGCTGCCGGAAAAATCCACACCGATTTTGAAAAAGGCTTCATCAGAGCAGAGGTTGTGGCATATGATGACCTTATGGAATGCGGTACATATGCCGCTGCAAGAGAAAAAGGTCTTGTGAGACTCGAGGGCAAAGAATATGTGATGAATGATGGTGACATTGTTCTTTTCAGATTCAATGTGTGATTTTAGAATATTATGTATAAAAGCAAAAGCAACAGTCAAATTAATTTGGCTGTTGCTTTTGCTTTTACATAATTTTTATTTTATTGTTAATACAACCTTACCTATGTTCTCGCCACGCTGAAGAATTGCATGAGCTTCTTGGGCTTGTGTTATATGAAGTGTTTTATAGATTGTAGGCTTAACTTCGCCGCTTTCGATTTTAGGGAACACATTTTTCACAAGTTCAGAAAGAATAAATGCTTTCATTTCAGGAGTTCTTGAGCGAAGTGTGCTTCCGATTATGCGAACATTTCTTACATAAATATTCTTTAAGTCTATTTCCGTTTTGGTGCCGGCAAGTGCCGCTATCATAATCCATCTTGCACCATGTGTGAGATAATGAATACATTTGCCCATTATTTCGCCACCAAGACAGTCGATTGCCACATCAACACTATGACCATTTTCAAGTTCTTCTTTCAAAACTTGTGAAATATCTTCTTTGGTACTGACCACAACTCTATCCGCTTTCAAATGCTTAATCGAATCTTTTATTTCGTCACTGAGAACGGTTGTTATTACTCTTATTCCAAAAGCTTTTGCCATGGGAATAATAACACTTGCAAGACCTGATGCACCTGCATTCATTAAAAGCGTATTTCCTTTTTCTATTTTTCCTTCAATAAACAAATTCAGATAAGCGGTTGCAAAAGCTTCGGGAATCGCCGCTGCTTCAACAATAGAACAGTTTTCGGGAACAGGCATAAGCATGTCATATTTTACTGATACATATTCTGCATATCCGCCACCGCCAAGGAGAGCACATACCCTATCGCCCAATTTCCACTCAGACTTTGTCTTAGCTTCATCACCCATTTCAACAATTACTCCCGCAATCTCAAGTCCCATCCATTCAGGGCACCCGGGAGGGGGCGGATAATCACCTTCGCGTTGCATCAGGTCGGCACGGTTAAGCGCTGCAGCGTGAATTTCGACTAAAACCTCATCAGATTTAATTACAGGATTTTCAACCTCATCCCATCTTAAACTTTTATCATCGTTGACCAAAATAGCTTTCATTCTTTTTCATCCTTTCAAATTCATTTACATATTATCCCTTATTAATTTTACATTTTGAAGAAGAGGCTGAACAGCAGTTGCATACTCGTCATACTCATGCACACACAAATACATGCAATTACCAAGTTCTCCGCTGATTCTTCTTAAAATACGACATTCACCACCTGCCAGGAACAAAAATGGAATATCAAGCTTTTCTTTCAAAAGATTTATAATCTTGAGATTTTCCAGCTGCTCCTCCATTGTGGATGCCCCTGTTACAATTTTTGAAATATCCGCACCTCGTCTTTGGTGCTCAAGTGCGATTTCAAGTACTCTTTGTGCAGGAGTGTACTTATGGATATGAGAGGACATTAAAACCTCTGCTCCTGTTTTATGCAAATCTTCAATCAGCTTCATTTGCTTTTCAATTGCTTTTTTTGATACAGCAACTTCATCAGGCTGCTTATCAAACATATCCCCCATTACATCACACAAGGTCGCTCCGCAATCTGCAAGCTCCAAAAGTTCATCAGAGAGAATTTCATCCGCTTTGCCTTCGTTTTCTCCCAATCTGTAATTCGTCACATATACCGGTTTATCGGTGTATGAAAAAAGCGATTTG
>JAFYUA010000018.1 GCA_017549745.1 Clostridia bacterium
CTTAAGGGGCAGCGAATCAAAATTGAGCTCGGTCTTGCCCGAGGCAAAAAGAACTATGACAAACGCCAGGCAATAGCTGCAAACAGTGCCAAGAGAGAGATTGAAAGAAAGATTAAAGAGTATAACAAATAATGGTATGTCATAGTATAGCTTAGGAGATTTAAGAATCCTTTTCGATTAGTAAAGTAATAACATCTGACAACGGCTGAGGCGGGTTTACACCCGATTACAGCCGTTGATTTTTTGCCTGAAAACAAATATAATAACATGGTGTTTTAAATATTACGAAAGGAAAAGAGATGATGAAAAAAATAATAACCTGTGTCGCTTCGGTGATATTTGCTCTTTGCACGATGGTGAATGCATCATGTGCCCAATATGCCGAAAAGCTTGGTGCAAAAGGAAATACTGTGTTGACTGTGCAAACAGAGCTCGAAAACAAAGGATATGAAATAAGAGATGAAAAAGGCTTTTTTGGCCTTGAAACTTTGGCGGCAATCATTGCTTTTCAGGAGAGCGCTTCACTTGAAATCAGCGGAATAATCGACAGCCCCACAAAGAAACTTCTGCTCGGAAGTGCAAGCGCCCACACCTCTGACGACCTGCACTGGCTATCCAAAATCGTTCATGCCGAAAGCTGCGGCGAGAGCTATGAGGGCAAGCTTGCCGTTGCCAATTGCGTTTTGAACAGAGTGAAATCCGAGGACTATCCTGACAGTATAAAAGATGTAATCTTTGACACCAAATATGGAGTGCAATATCAGCCAACCATCAACGGCACTATACATCAGACTCCCGATGAAAATTGCACAAGTGCCGCCAAAGAGGCGCTTGGCGGAAACAATCCGATCGGCGATTGCCTGTTTTTCTTTAATCCTGCAACTGCAAATAATTTCTGGATATCGCAAAACAGAGAATTTTATACTGCGATAGGAAATCACCATTTTTATTTGTAAACAAAAAAAGCTGCATGTGCCGCTTCCTCACGGAAGCTCGGCGCGTGCAGCTTCTTGCGTTTTATATATCGGCGGCAACACTTCGTTGCCAAAAGCATCAATCACTCCATATTTGTGAGCTTTGAGTGTGCAGGCATAGCCTGCGTCATATTCAAATATATAGTCATATTCAAAGTCGCATAGTATTTGATTGGCAAATGATATGAGCCCCCACTTGCCGCTTTTGTCGGCTGCGGCAATGACATTGTAATCATATGAAGAATTGAAGCCTGTGTATTCAAATGGAATTATCACCCTGCCCTCAATGTCTATTATGCCGCTATAGCCATCTCTGCTTACTATAGCCTTGCCATATTTGAAGCTTTGGGCGCTACTGAATACAAAGGGAATGATGACATCGCCCGAATCGTTTACATATCCATATTTTTGAGCTGCGCCGATTTCTACAGACACAGCCGACAGACCGTTTGAAAATGTGCCTGCGTTGGTGTAGCGAAATCCCGTCAGATTGCGACCAGACGGTGAAAACAAAGCCCATTTGTCATCTTTTTGGAGAAAGACCGACAAAGCAGTGCCCTGCTTGACATCGGAGTGAACTGTGGGTATGATTTCGTTGCCGTTGGTGTCAAGATAGCCATATCCGTTTTTGTATGCAAGGGCAAGCCCTGAGCGAAATTCCTCCATGTGAGCGTAGTCAAAACTGCTAAGATGCTTGCCGCCCGACGAAATCACGCCAAACTTCCCATCCTTATAGGCAACAGATGAAGTCTGATTGTTGAAGGGATAGATATAGTCATATTCAAACGGTATGACAACTTCAAAACGGTCGTTTACAGCCCCGTATTTGCTGCCCATCTGTGCCACGGCGACATCAATTGTGCCAAAAGAGTCTATGTAGTCATATGCAGCGGGAATTATTACGCGCCCGCCACAATCTATTATGCCGAATTTACCCTTGTATATCATGCGTGCCCGACCGTAGCGGTCAAATTTGTCAAGGGC
>JAFYUA010000151.1 GCA_017549745.1 Clostridia bacterium
AGCGGGTGCATTTGCATATTATATTGACTCAGTACTCGAGCGCATACGAAAGGTGAAAGATGGTGATTATGATGCATCCAAACACACTGTGGTGCGCATGGCATCACCAGGCTATCTCTATGCTGAGGCTACATCCGATGAGGATTTTGACACTGGCATAAAGTTCTGGTCCAAAGTCACTGAATATATGAAAGACACTCGCAATTTTGCGGTAGGTTTCAGAGAGCAATTTTTCTACCATGAAAAGGACCTATCCCGTGCTGAGTTTGCCGAAAATCAAATCACAAGCGCAATGTCGTTTGTTCACAATTTCTGCGGGGCAGATGGATTCTATGATGACAAGCTTTTCACCCCCACAGCATCGCTCAACTACATAATGAAAGGCTATGACGGCATAATATGTGCCAACGGCAATGCCTTTCAGGAGCCACTGCAGCTTTTTAATGCGCAGTATCTTTGGAATAGCATGTCAGATGTTTTTTATAGCGTGAATCCCAAGCCCAAAAATCAGAATGAATTTTTGCGGTTGTTTTATGATATGATAAATTCACGCGTGAGACCGCCTGAAATTTATGACGAAAATGGCTTTATCGACATTATATGCCAAAAGCTTTATGGTGAAAAACACGGCAAAAAAATAGCATGTATATACAAATTGAGTGGAAAAAATGGAGAACAGCCAATTCCATGTGCAAGCAATGTAGACATATATACAGGATTTGCCAAAATTGTATTTCCAATGCGATGGGATAATACAGATATTACCTCTTGCGAAATTGCTCTAAAATATGAAAGGTTCAGTGAGTGTGCTCGCGTCACCTGCAAGGCACACAAAATTCTTGCCGAGGTATTGGAAGTTTATGATGGTGGCAATGATGTGAAAGCCGATTTGAAATGGCTTTGTGAATGTTTTGATATGGGTGCAAGATTATGCTTGCTCTTTGAGGAATATATGAAAATATATCAGGAGCTCGATAATAAATTCAAATCCAATAGCTCCGACTTTGCCTACGAAAAGGAAACGCTGAAAAGCCTTAAATCACACATTGCTGATTATCTCGCATTTGTTGATACCATTTCGGGAAACCCTGTCGATAAATTTGGAGGCGCAGAGGTTCGCCGTCGTGAAATGGGCGAGCATCTGGATTATTGGGCTGATATTATGCTTTTGAGCATCGAAACCAACAACCGCATTCCCGACAATATAAAACCACTTGCCACTAAAGAATGGTGGTAATTATAATTATTGAAATAGCGAAAGGAGATTTTTACTATGTCAGTTATGACAATGCTTGGAGAAGTTGACAAAAAAGAATTGGGGGTAGTTTTGCCGCATGAGCATTCGTGCTTTGGGGTGAGTGAGTTTCTCACACCATATGACGATTGGGAAATGGAAAAAACCTTCAATGGCGAGGTGACTCTTGAAACCTTAGGCCTCCTCACAAGAAATCCCTATGCAGTCAGAGCCAACAATATCATGGATTGCCCCGATGTGTTGATTGATGAGATTTTTCAGTTCAAAAAGGCAGGCGGTGGCACATGGGTAGACCTATCGGGCAGAAGACGCCGTTTTTCACGAAACATCCGCTATACATATGAAATAGCATTGAAAACAGGACTTCATGTTGTTGCCGGCACCAGCTATGGACTCGACCAGAATATGGGCAAGAGTGTCGATACCAAAACAGTGTCGGAGCTTGTTGACGAAATGCTCACCGATATTAATGTGGGCATAGACGGCACTGATTTTAAAGCAGGTGTAATAGGCGAGGTTGGAACAGGCAAAGCAATCACCGCAAGAGAATACAAAGCGCTTGAGGCTGCCTCCATTGTGCAAAAGGAATCGGGTCTCGGTTTGCAGATTCATGCTTATCTTTACAACCGCGAAGGTCTCAATGCTCTTGATTTTGCCAAAAAACACGGAGCCAATCCTGAGAAGATATCTATCAATCATGTTGATGTTTGCCTTGATATGGAATATATATACATGCTTCTCGACCAGGGTGTATATATCGAATTTGACAATTTTGGCAAAGAATTTTATTGCGATGCAAGACTTCGCAATTGGCTCGAGGGTAGATTTGCCTATGATTTTGAAAGAGTAAAAGCACTCAAAGAGATTATTGATAGAGGTTATATAAAACAAATTTTGCTTTCAAGCGATTTGTGCCTCAAAAGCATGATGCATAAATGGGGCGGATGGGGTTATGACCATATTCTAACAAACATAGTCCCCATGATGCAAGATGTGGGCATAACAAAAGAGCAAGCAAATGTAATGCTTATTGACAACCCCGCTGATTTTCTCGACAGATAATAAAACCTGCTGTATGGGGCGATTTCCCATGCAGCAGGTTTTATTTTATATAGCACAATTTGTATTAAATGCAATGATTATAGAGACAAAACCTCGATATATAGACGAATTGCAATGGATTTTATTTTAAATGCAATTTAAAATTTTGTGTTGTGTGTTTATAATGAAGACAAAGGAGTGATAACATGTATAAATGTGATGCACAATCATTTCACTCTCAAAATGATTCCAAATCTCTGGCACACCACGAGGCTGTTGACAAGGCGGTGGAATACATAGGCAAAAACTATCGGTCACGCATTAGCCTTGAAAGTATTGTTGCCGATATGTTTTTCAGCAAAGGATATTTCCGTCAGCTTTTCAGGAGCATAATCGGCATGTCGGTGACAGATTATATTCAAAAGACCCGCATCGATGAAGCAATCCGCCTTATCAGTACCACTGACCGCACAATTTTTGAAATTGCGGGTGAATGTGGATTTGCTGATGTGAAGTTTTTTTATAAGACATTCAAAAAAATAACTGGCAAAACGCCAAAAGAATATCGACAAAAGTTAACAAAACAAAAGGAGACAGCGCAATGAATTCAAAGCTCGATATCATCCCTTCACCCAAGTATTGCTGTTATGCATCGGGCAGTGAGCTTGGTGTGAGCAAGGTATATTACGACCTATCGTTTGGCGAGCGCATCGAGGCGGCATTGTCTCTGCTTGCTAAAAAGGCAGATTTTAAAATTACCGCGGCAGGTGATGCCGACCTTATCATCACCTGTGACACAGCTGCATATTTTGACAGTGGCGAGCTTGAATTTTTCGGCGAAAAATA
>JAFYUA010000152.1 GCA_017549745.1 Clostridia bacterium
CAGTGATTCATGGAGTCACAGCAGCATATAACGAGGTAATAGTGAATGAGCAAACATACAAGCTCCAATCGTACGCTGACTATTCACACCTTTTTGGCTATGAGCTTGAATATTATGTGAATGATGATGGATATGTTGTTGCAGTCAGTGACATAAACACCAATTCACATTCTCTTTTCCTGAGCTTTGATGATATTTGCGAATTGGACTACACAGCCATAAAATACTATGATGAGCTTGACGAGGAGGCAAAAACATCGTTTTCTTCGTCGACGGATTTTGTGTGCAATGGCATGGTAAAACACATCGATTCGTTTGCAGATATTCTTTCAGGTGACGGAAAAATAAAGCTTGTGTTCACAGATTCTGACCGTGTTGCTGATGTTGTTGATATTACTGTGGCAAACAATTATGTTGTAAAAAAATTCAATCCGTCTGACAAGATTATATATGACATGTACTCGTCTCGCAAATTTGAAGCCGAAAAATATGATGCATTTGATTTCATAAATGAATTCGGCGAGCAAATGTATTTTTCTGAACTCAAAGAATATGATGTTGTTTCAGCAGTAGAATGTCCTGATGGCTCCTATGCAGCACTGCATTATTCCAACAGTGAGACGGAAGGCTCGATTGATTCCATAAAAGTGGGTACTCCGTCATACATTACCATAGACGGCAATGAATATCGGGTTGCAAAAAGCTTTGCACAGCAGCTCAAAACGCTCGATGTTGGTGATTATGGAATTTTTGTGCTTGATATATATGGCAACATTGCTTCATACAGTACCCAGACAGGCAAATATCAATATGGTTATATCGCCACAGGATATGTAAAATCAGGCTTGGATGAAAAAGTTGTTGTAAAACTTCTGACTCACAAGGGAAGTTTGGAAACACTTGATGTCTCTGACAAAATCATCTTAGATGGCAGAAAGTGCGAAGCGATGGAGACGGCAGATGTTTTGTGCTCACCGCAGCTTATAAAATATTATAAGAGCGGCGACAAGCTCAAAGCCATTGACACCTTGTCGTCAGATGCAGGTGGCTCGGGTGATAGCCTGGCCACGATGTTTGAAGGCTACTCCAAAGACTATAAGTCAGTTACCTCGCTGAGGTGGAACAGCTATCAGAAAATTTTTGGCATGAAAATCCCTACCGATGACAAAACAACGGTTTTCTATGTGCCTCGTAAATATTCTGATGATGAAAACGATTACGCGGTAAAGACTACCTCGGTTTTCAGCCACGATTCAACCTATTACATAAATGCATATTCATCGCGCGAAGATTCACACATAGCTGATGTAATCATTATGTATGGTTTAAAAAGCAGTGGCAGCGTAACGAAGAACACTCCGTTTACCATGATTGAAAGCGTTTCGCCTGTTTTGGGTGAAAACGGAGATGAGACATATAAGCTTTATGGCATATGTGACGGAAAACGGATTTCGGGCATTGTTGAGGATGCTTCCCTGATTGAGGGTCTCTTGTCGATTGATCCGGATAAGCCCGGCAAAGTCCATCTTTTGAAATGCGGCGACATTGTCAAACTGAATACAAATAGCGAAAATGTTATCACGCAGATTGTATTGCATTATGAATATGATTCAAACATACTAAAAGAAAATACACCTGTGGCAACTGGCGATACCAAAGCCACAAGAACCCTTACTGCCAATGTGTACTCAGAGAAAGGTGGATTTTTACAAATCACGCAAAATCCGCTGAGCAAAGCGGGAGTCGTACTTTCTGACAATGAGTTTGAGATTATAAACGGCAGTAAATATCACATTTACAAATACCAGAATGAAAATGGAAGAGAATATGCTAAGATAGCGAGTCTTAATGAAATCATAGACTATAAATCTTCTGAGCAAAGCTTTTCTCAGATTGTTGTTTGCGGACAATACAGCAACCCGGGAATTATTGTTATAAGATAATTATTGACATGTACCAAGAGAAAGGAAATGATTGAAATGATTAAAGAATTAAATTATGGTATTATAGGATGCGGCAGATTTGGTAATTCGCATTTGAGAGCACTCGTTCCCATGCAGGGTGTAAACATTGTGGCTCTTTGTGATAATTACATTGAAAAGTGCCATGAGACAAAGAAGACACACAATTTGGATAGTGCTGCTTGCTACACCGATTACAACGAAATGTTTGCAAATCATGATTTTGATGTTATCGTGGTTGCTACCAACGACCAGGCTCATGCTCAGGCGACAATAGATGCACTCAGGGCAGGCTATAATGTAATGTGCGAAAAACCCATGGCGCTTCATGTTGATGAGTGCATTGACATGATAAACGCTCAAAAGGAAACAGGCAAACTTCTGATGGTGGGTCAGGTATGCAGATTCACCCCCGGTTTTGTAAAAGCCAAAGAGATTATTGAGTCGGGAATGATCGGTGATATTTATTATGTCGAATCCGAATATGCACATGACTATGCTGAAAGACGCGGCACAAACGGTTGGAGAACCGACAAAGACAGAGAACCCGTTATAGGCGGTGCTTGTCATGCTATAGACCTTTTGCGTTGGCTTGCAGGTGACCCTGAGGAAACCATGGCATACAGTAACCACAAAGTGTTGACCGACTGGCCTGTTAATGACACAACAGTTGCTATTATGAAATTTCCCAATGATGTTATAG
>JAFYUA010000153.1 GCA_017549745.1 Clostridia bacterium
TCCAAATGGAACAATATCAAACACAAAAAAGAAAAATCCGATGCTCAGAAAGCCAAAATCTTTACCAAAATGGGCAGAGAGATAGCAGTTGCAGCCAAGGCAGGCGGCCCTGACCCCGAGGTCAACGGCAGACTCAAAGACGCCATCGCCAAAGCTCGCTCCTTCAACATGCCCAATGACAATATAGCCCGCGTTATCAAAAAAGCAGCAGGCGAACAGAATATGGATAACTACGAGGACATCAGCTACGAGGGCTACGGCCCCAGCGGTGTTGCCGTTATTGTAGAGACTCTCACCGACAACCGCAACAGAACTGCAGGTGACCTGCGCCACTATTTTGACAAATTTGGCGGCAATCTTGGCACCAACGGCTCAGTTTCGTGGATGTTTGACCAAAAGGGCATCATCATTGTGAATAAAGCAGACTCTGTAGATGAGGACGAGCTCACCATGGACGCTCTCGATGCAGGTGCCGATGATTTTGCCACAGAAGACGAATTCTATGAGATATCCACCTCTCCCGAGGATTTCCGAGGTGTGAGGGATGCACTCGAAGCCAAAGGCTACACCTTTGCATCGGCAGAGCTTGAAATGATACCGCAAAACACCATCACCCTCACCGATGAACACGACATTCTCATGATGGAAAAGCTCATTGAGCACCTCGAAGACAATGACGATGTTCAAAACATTTATCACAACTGGGAAGAAGCCGAATAATAATATACTCAGGAGGCACTAAAGTGGATAAATTTCTGATAAACGGCGGTAAGCCACTTTGTGGCGAGGTTCACATCAGCGGTGCCAAAAATGCTGCTGTTGCAATACTGCCTGCTGCCATTCTGGTGGAGGGCAAATGCACAATTGAAAATGTTCCCGATATAAGCGATGTTGACAGTATTCTCAGCATGATTCGCTCGCTTGGTGCCGAGGTGTCCAAGAGTGATTGCAATACTGTTGTTATAGATGCCACAGGTCTTTCCACCTGCACTGTAGACCCCGACCTTGCCTCAAAGATGCGCGCTTCATATTACCTCATGGGTGCGCTCATAGGCAGATGCGACGAGGCCCATGTGCCCCCTCCGGGCGGCTGCAATTTTGACACACGCCCCATCGACCAGCACCTCAAAAGCTTTGAGTGCCTGGGCTGCACAGTGAGCGTTGATGACACCTTTGTCAACATTGATGCAAGCTGTCTTTCGGGCGGAAGTGTGTATTTTGATGTGGTAAGCGTTGGCGCCACCATAAATGCCATGCTGGCGGCAGTGCTCGCTCCGGGCAAGACAGTGCTCGAAAACTGTGCCAAGGAGCCCCATGTGGTTGATGTTGCCAACTTCCTCAACTCTATGGGTGCAAGCATTCGCGGTGCAGGCACCGATGTCATCAAAATCATGGGTGTGGAGTCGCTCTCGGGCGGTTGTTACTCGATCATTCCTGACCAGATAGAAGCAGGCACCTACATGGCAGCAGCAGTTGCCACAAGAGGTGATGTGCTCATCAAAAACATAATCCCCAAGCATCTTGACTCCATCACTGCAAAATTTGTGGAGATGGGTGTCACTGTGGAGGAGCATGACGAAGAAATCCGCATCAAAGCCAATGACAGACCCCTTCGCAGCATCAAA
>JAFYUA010000154.1 GCA_017549745.1 Clostridia bacterium
AACAAAGGCAAGCTTGCCGAAATAAAGAAAATCCTCGCAGGCCACAATGTGCTCTCGCAAAATGATGTGGGTGCATTTGTCGATGTGGACGAAACAGGCACCACCTATGAGGAAAACGCACTTTTGAAGGCTCAGGCAGTGAGGGAATATACCGACAAAATCATCATTGCCGACGATTCGGGTCTTGAGGTGGATGTGCTCGGCGGCGAGCCCGGGCTCTACAGTGCGCGCTATGCAGGCGAGGGCACCACTCCCGACCAGGGCATGGATAAGCTCCTTGCAAAGCTTGCGCACTACTCCTTTGAAGAAAAGACCGCCCGCTTTGTAAGCTGCATCACGCTTCTCATGCCCGATGGCACCGTCCACACCTTCCGCGGTGAGTGCGAGGGCTTCATCACGGCCCAAAAGCGCGGCGACCACGGCTTTGGCTTTGACCCTCTGTTTTGGGTGGAGTCTTACGGCAAGACCTTTGCCGAAATCTCCGACGAAGAGAAAAACCGCATCAGCCACCGCTACAAAGCGCTCAATATGCTCAAAGAGTTTTTGGATAATATATAATTTTTGAAAAATGACAAAGCGCAACCTTTATTGGGGTTGCGCTTTTTGTGTTAATTTGCATAATATATTTTTGGCTCGGGAATCGGCGTTTTTCTGCTTTGGCGCAGCTTTGATGGAGTTATTCCCACCATTGTGAGAAACACGCGGTTAAATGAGCTTTGATTTTTAAACCCGCACTCCTGTGCGATTTCAACAATGGTTTTGTTTGTTGAGTATAGCTGATTTTTTGCCATTTCCACACGGTAGCTGTTGACCAGAGTACGAAAGTTGCAGCCAAAGGTGGAGGAAATGACTGTGGAAATGTACCACTTGCTGTAGCCAAGAGCAAGTGCTAACGAATCGAGGGTTATGGCTCCTGTGTAATTATTTAAAATATACATCATAATGTTTTGAACCAAAGAGCTTTCACAATCTCTGGAAACCGTTGAAAGCTTTAAGAGGATTTCGCCGATAATTATGTTAATGTATCCGCCTATAATCAATTGTGAGGATACATCATCATTTTGCGAAAAATCCTTAATGCGGTCAAAAAGCACCTTCATGTGGCATGGAAGCTCATCATTTGTAAGTAGGGGCTTGTCGGGGTATTGGCAAAGGAGCTTCTGACAGTAGCTATCCACAAAAGACGGGTCAACCAACACTACAATTCCTTTTGAGCTTGCACTGCTGATTTTGTGAATGAGATTTGGAAAGACTATATAAAGATCACCTTTTTTCAGAGACCACACGGTGTTTTCAATGGTTATGTCGATAGCACCGTCTGTTATATATCCCACCTCAACATGCTTGTGAAATCTCGCTCTGCTGTTGATAGGTTTTTTGAAATTAAATATATTGTATATTTTTGAACGATATTCATATTCAGGAAACATAAAACCACAACTTTTCATAACATTTTTATTACTTTTTGTAAAGACTTGAGTAAAAGGCAGTGTTATAATGTAAAAAACAACCACACATTATTATAGAGATTAATTGTGAAATGTCAATGGTGAAAGTGAATTTTTTGAAAATAACAGGAGGAGAGATAGGTATGCTTAAAATAGGCTGGAGCAGAAGAGATGTTTCAACAGATAAACCCGTTTGCATTATGGGCTTGTTCTATGTGAGGGTTTCAAAGGGTGTTTTGGACCCCATTACCCTTACTGCGCTCACAATTGCCGACGAAAATGATTATGTTATTTTCGTAAGCTGTGACCTTGTGGATGTAAGGGCGGGGGTTCTCGATGAAGTCCGCAGGAGAGTTGCAGCGGCAGCGCCTGAAATCGACACATCAAAAATACTCATGAATGCCACACACACCCATAGCGGCCCAATTGTACAGATTGGTGAATCCGTAGGCTGGTGGGGTAATCTGGACGGCTTCCCCCATGATGGCACAGATATAACTCCCCCCGGTGAATACAGTGAGTTCTTCATTGAAAATGCAGTCAGCGCAGTTATTGAGTCGTTTCGCAGCAGAAGCGAGGGTTCAATTTCATATGGCTATGGCTATGCTGCCGTGGCACACAGCCGAAGGAGTGTATATTCTGAAGATTTATCAAAAGATGAAGAATATGTAAAAAATTCTTTGTATGTTCACGGTCATGCAAGAATGTATGGCAATACCGACGATGAAAGGTTCAGACATTACGAGGCGGGGACAGACCATTTTGCCAACTTTTTGTACACCTTCGACAAGGTCGGCAACCTCACGGGTGCGATAGTAAATATTCCCTGTCCGTCACAGCTTTGCGCTCATGAATGGATGCTCTCGGCAGATTTCTGGCATGATACAAGATGTGAAATAAGAAAAAATCACGGCGATATTTTCATACTCACGCAATGCGCAGCTGCGGGTGATTTGTCTCCCACCATTCTCCACTATAAAAAAGCGCAAAGCAGGCGTTACAAGCTTAAATTTTCCGACTATAAGATTGACGAAAGAGTGGAATTTGATATAGAAGCAATGAACACAAGGCGTGATATTGCCATCAGAATAAGCGATGCCTTTAATGAAGTTTATTCTTGGGCATCCAAAGAAAAACTTAGCGACTTTGAGCTTGTTCACAGCGTTAAGACCATAGAGCTTGACAAGCGTTTGATAACCGATGAGGAGTATAGCGCCGCTGTAGCAGCAAGAGATGAGCAAAACAAACAAGAACTGGCATTTATTACTGATGACGACCCCCGAGAGGTGCTTAAGCATAACAGCCGTCTTTGTGCTTCGCGAAACAGATATAACGATGTGATATCGCGTTATGAAAAACAAAAAACAGAGCCGAAGCATAGCATGGAGCTTCATGTGATAAAAATGGGCGAGCTTGCCTTTGCATCAAATCAGTTTGAGCTTTATATGGATTATCAGCACAGAATTCAGGCGCGCTCACCCTTCACACAGACCTTTGTTGTGCAGCTTTGTGCTCAGCCTTCCCAAAAATCAGGAACCTACCTTGCCACAGAGCGTGGCGTGTGGGGAGTGGGCTACAGTGCATCAATGTTTTGTAACATTGTGTCGCCCGAAGGGGGACAACAGCTGGTTGATGAAACCGTAAAAGAACTTAAAAGGCTATATTAAAAACTATAGGAGGCTTCAGATAAATGAAAGTCACAGTAATAGGAAACGGCACGTTGTCACTAAGCGTAGCGGCTCAGGTGTCAGCCAAAGGCGATGAAACAGTTTATGTGGATTTGTCAAGAAAAGATGCATCTGACGCCCATGACTATACGCTCAGTGTTGTAGGTGTCCACGAGTATAGCACGGTATTGAAAAAGGTCACAAATGATTTCGGCTCTGCCTCCAAAGCAGATGTTGTTATAATAGCTGTGACAGCGTCGCAACATCAGAAGGTTTTGGATAATATATTGCCACTTTTGCATGATGGACAAACTGTAGTGTTTTTCCCCGCTTGCTTTGGCGCCATAAGCTTTCTGAGAGCCATCAGAGAAAAGAATTTAGACATAACAGTGTGTGAGGCAGTGTCATTTTTGTATGTGTGCGACCAGATTGATGCCGCCACGCTGAATGTGCAGGCTGTAAAAAACAAAATGAAAATGGCTGTGATTCCTGCAGAGAAAGCAGACGAAACCATGTCTTTTTTGGGTAAATGGTTCAAGGGTCTGATAAAGGCAAAAAGCTTTCTTGAAACAAGCCTTGACAATATGAATATCACATTACATCCGCTGCCTGTGCTATTGAATCTTAGCGCTGTTGAGAGTGATGAAAAGAATTTTCATCATTATACACAAGGTGTGTGTGCATCGGTAGGCAGGCTCATGGAAAAAATGGACGAGGAACGAATGGACATAGGAAAATCCTTGGGCATAGAGCTTACAAGTGCCTATGACCAGCTTGTAGAATACTATGGCGAGCGCGGCTTGCCTACTATGACAGATTATATATCATCTCCTAAAGGTCCATATACTGATGTGAGGGGCTTCGGCATCTCCAGCAGATACATAACCGAAGATGTGCCTTTTCTGCTTGTGGCGGCAAGCTCAATAGCAAAATATTGCCGCGTTGAGACCCCGATAATTGATTTGACCATTAAACTTGCAAGCGAAATTATGGACACAGATTATTTTTCCACAGGCTATAATTTTGATGATTTGAGTGATATAATATGATTATTAAAAATTGCAATATCATTGATGCAACATGTCCTTTTGTAAAAAAAATACACAATATAGTTCACAAAAACTATGTTGATGGAAAACAGGTTATAATTGTTGGTGATGCCAATCAT
>JAFYUA010000155.1 GCA_017549745.1 Clostridia bacterium
ATATCTCTGCCGAGCCAGTCCATGCCGGGTATGGTGAAATATTCATAGTGAGGCATGCACGCACCGTTGCACACAAGCTGACGGTAGAGGTCCTCTTCGAGCACCAGATGGCCTGTGAGCTTGTAGCCGTATTCATTGCAGCGCTCATAGATTGGCTTCATAAAGTTTTTGGAAAAAAGCTCTGTCACAAGATGCCAGAATTTCACCCTTGTGTCCTTGTAGGTGCCAGTTTCCAAAAAGAGTTCGGGAAGCACCTTCAGCAAATCTTCGCCATATGCGCTCAGGTATTCATCGGGCATGATGAGGCTCCAGGGGATTCCGTTTTGCGAAATCTGAGGTTCGTCGGTAAAAAATCCCTCAAGCTCTGAGCCGAATTTTTCGTAATATGGAGTGTACACACTGTCAAGAAATTCCAAGGTCACCTTGGCATCGAGAGTGTCCACATAAAAAGGATTGACATCATAATAAAAATGGTAACCATCGGTGTTGGCTATGGTGCGCTCGGTGTGCTTTTCGCCTTTTTCAAAGCGCAGATATTTTTGCTGATACTCTTCGCCCTTGCCGTTGACAAGTCCACCGCCAAAGCCGCTGGGCCAGCCGTTTTCGTCATAGGCCCATGCTAACATGCCGTTTTCTTTGCATTTTTGGGCACAAAGGCGCACATTGTCGAACCATTCACTGCCCATGTATTCGGTCTGCAGACCTCCGCGCGCATGCATGAAAAATCCGCCCATGCCCTGAGCGTTCATTTTGTCTATCTGTTCGTCAGTTTCCGCAAGGTCGAGCTTTTCGTTCCACGACCAGAATGGAATGGGGCGGTATTTGTTTGGTACATTTTTGAAATCCATATTTTTCATCATATCACCTCTTAGCTTGATATTATATATTCTGACAAAACAAAAATCAAGTAAACGAATTGATTTACTTGATTTTTGTTTGCTTTTATATGATTTTTATACTAATTCTTCCACAAATATGAACTCATATCCGTTTTCAGAAACAACCTTTGCCGCTTCGAGAATCTTTGCGCTATAATCGCTCTGATATGCAAAATATTCAGGGTAGAAATACTGCTCGTGGGTTGCATAGCCGAGGTATTCATAATTAAGATGAGGCTTAAAGCTGTCGCTGAGTTCATCAATTGTGATAAGATTGAGGCAGGGACCATCGGCAAAATCTCTGAAATACATGCCTGTTTCTTTGTCGAGCACACAATCGGTGTTGCGCAGAATCGGAGCCATTTCTTCTTCGCTGAGGTGGTTGTAGGAGCAGATGGAGCGCGCTATTGCAGTGTTGAGCCCGCGGCGCGTGTAGAGAGTGGTCTCGCTCTGGCGGTTGTGAAGCAGGCGGAACGAATGACCATAGGGCAGAGACTCGGGGTCGCCGTTATATTCTTTGCGGTCGCCAAATGATGCAGCCATCACCTTGATGCCGCCGTCCCTCAGAGCCTTGCAGCCCTCTTTGCTCATGGGGAGCCAGTGGGGGATAACGCCTAGGGCAAAGCTCTTTTCGCCTGCAAAGCGGATAACCTCTTTTTTGATGCGGTCAAAGTCATATTTCACATCTTCATATGTAGCATTTACATAGGGATAGTCTGGAAATTCGTGCCTTGCATGAAAGGCGAGCCTTAGCCAGTCGGAGTTTGCTTCCCACTCGGCTTTGTAGGTATCGGGCATTTCGGCAAGGCTAAATTCGTCATGACCGTAGAAAAAGTCGGTCTGATAAAACAGATTGAGCTGCACCTTCATGCCGTATTTGTCGTGAGCTTCTTTCATGAGAGCCAAAAACGGCTGGTCAAATATAGACGCGGGCTTTTGGCGCGCAATGTCACGAAATGCCCAGATGGTATCATCAATAAAAAAATAAGCTTTTTTGTTCATGTCTACTTTCCTCCATAATATACTGATTATATTATAGAGTTTTGCCGATTTATTGCAATTGCAAAAATAACGATTACATCAAAAATGAAAGATTATTTTATGAGATTGCAATGAAAAGTGTTTTGTGTTATAATTAGTTATCATAGAAACGGCGGTGTTAAGATGAAAACAAAAATCATAGAGGCAATCGATGCCCACGCAGATGATATCATAAATTGCGGCGAATACATACTGCATAACCCCGAGCTTGGCTACAAGGAGTTCAAAACGGCGCAGTATGTGCAAAAAGAATTTGAAAAGCTTGGCATACCATATCGCGCCAATCTTGCGCTCACGGGTGTAAAGGGCACTGTGGGCAATCCTGATGCTGAGTTTAACATCGCCATCATAGGTGAGCTCGACGCGGTCAAATGCTATGAGCACCCCTTTGCTGACCCTGAGACGGGTGCGGCTCATGCCTGCGGTCACAACGGTCAGATTGCGGCAATGATTGGTGCGGCATATGGCATTGTCAAAAGCGGTGTGCTTGAGCGCATTGACGGCAAGATTACCTTTTTTGCGGTGCCTGCCGAAGAATTTGTGGAGCTTGAATACAGAGAGCGCCTTGTGGCAGACGGCAAAATCACTCACATGGCAGGCAAGCAGGAGCTTATACATCTGGGCGAGTTTGACGACATAGACATGGCAATGATGATTCATTCCCACGCGCTCACCCCTGCGCCGAATGTGTATATCGACGGCACAAGTCTTGGCTTTGACACCAAGCAGATAATCTTTGAGGGCAAGGCAGCTCACGGCAGCGAGCCTTTCAACGGAGTTAACGCCCTAAATGCTGCCATGCTTGCGCTCATGGGCATCAATGCCAACAGGGAAA
>JAFYUA010000156.1 GCA_017549745.1 Clostridia bacterium
GCGCTCTGGCAATTGGCATAATGCTTATATCCTACTCGGGCACAAGCGCCGACATGAACAGTTATCTCATAGGCAGCCTGTATGCCATAAGCAAAAATGACATGGGCATGGCAATTGCTCTTTGTGTGTGTGTAATAATTGTATTCACCCTTTTATATAACCGCATATTCTGCATAACCTTTGACGAGGATTTTGCAAGCGCTACGGGCATAAGGGTGAATTTGTACAACACCATTGTGGCAGTGCTGATAGCAGTGACAGTGGTGATTGGCATGAGGCTCATGGGGGCACTGCTCATTTCATCACTCATTGTGTTCCCCGCGCTTTCGGCAATGAGGGTGTTCAAATCATTCAGGGCAGTGATTATAAGCTCTGCTTGTGTTTCTGTGGTGAGCTTCCTCATCGGATTTTTCCTCACCCTTTGGTGGGACACAGTGCCCACAGGCGCGTGCATCACACTTGTGAATCTTGTGATTTTCGTTATATTATCTATAATAGAAAAAATAAGAAACTGAAAAAAGTCAGTGGATTTTATCCACTGACTTTTTTATCACTTCACTACTTCATCTGTAAACTTTTCTATATTTACCACACAATCTTCAAGACGGGATTTTTCGGCTGCAAATGCAATCATATGGCTCATAGCTGAGAATGACACATCAGAAATTGAGTTTGACGCCTTGCCTGTGGCAATATAGTCATAAAGGTCTTCCATTATGCCCATGTCACCGCCGCCGTGTCCGCCTGCAATGGTCTGGTCATATTGAGCATCTGCTGTGTAGAGCTGGGTTCCCTCTCTGGTTTTAAAATCATAAAACCAAACCGATTGAGCTTCCATATCGGTGCGAAGCTCACCCTTTGTGCCCATGAAGGTTGTTATTCGTCCTGTTTTGTTAAAGGGCGACATAATGAGTGCAGCATTCACTCCGCCGCTGAATTTCATGTTGACAGTCTGATGGTCAACAACATCATTATCACAATGATATACACATCTGCCATATGGTGAGGTCTTGAGTGCTTCATCAACTTCAGCATCGTCAGGCTCAAATTTATTTGCCACAATTGCTCTGAAATGATAAATTTCGGCTGTATTGACCTTGTAAAAATCGGGAGCATAATACAGGCAGCTGTCTTTGTGAGGGCATCCATCAAGGCAGCGCTTGGTTGCACCCTCGGGGGCATTTTCTTCTACAAAATATGTAAGCTCACCAAATGACTGAACCGACAGGCACTCCTTGCCGAGCAACCACTCAATGAGGTCGGTATCGTGGCAGCATTTTGCCAGAATCATGGGGGCGGAATCGGCAGTCTTTCTCCAATTGCCTCTCACATAGCTATGGCTCATGTTGGTTATACCCACGCCCTCTGTGTGGGTGATATTTATTATATCACCGAGCTTTCCTGAGTCGATAAAATTCTTGATGAATTTATAAAATGGCGTATATCTTAAAACATGACACACCAAAACCTTTACCCCGTTGGAAATAGCTGCATTCACAATCTGCATACACTCCTCAGGTGTGGGCGCAATCGGCTTTTCGAGCAGCAAATCATATTTCTTTTCAATTGCCATCATAGCAGGAGCAAAGTGCATTTTGTCCTGAGTGCATATCATGGCGATATCGGCAAATTTGGGGAGCGAAAAAATCTCCTCATAGCTCTCAAAGCACATATCCGACGGAATATCATATTTCAATCTCAGATACTCTCTTTTTTCTTTCACAGGCTCGGCTATGCCCGCCACCCTAAATTTGTTCGGGTTATTTTCAAGATATTTCAGATAGCAGCTGCCTCTGTCGCCGCCACCTATGAGAACAAGTGATAATTGCTTCATAAAAATCTCTCCTGTCATTTTATTCTTTACAAAAACCGTGTGATATGATATTATTATAATGCATCCAAATTCATATGTTAATAGCTTAAAAGCTCAAAAATATGTCTTTTTGGCTCAAAATGCGGAGGTTATTATGATATGGACACCATATAAAATCAATGAACAAATCCATATATCGGAGATGTACTCGTTCTTTAAATATTATTATGACAAATCATATTATTTTGCAGGCGAAATGCATGCTTTCTGGGAATGCGTGTATGTGGAAGACGGAGAGATTTGTGCAATTGCCGATGACAGAATGTATAACCTTTCGCAAGGAAGTCTGATTTTTCACAAGCCTCTTGAAACACACAAGTTTCATATCACAAGTGACGAAACTGCCACCATCATCATATTTTCTTTTTCGGCAGAGGGTGATTTGTGCACAAAGCTTTGCGACAAGGTATTTGTGCTTTCAGATGCGCAAAAGAGCATCATGACCTCCCTTTTGCAATATGCTGATGAAAAGACTGGATACCCACAGCCTGACACTATCACGATTGACATGTATCTCACGCCTTTCAAAGAAGATGTAACCTATTCGCAAACCGTGATATCCTACATATATCGTCTCATGCTATCTCTGGCTGAAAATGCAAAGCTGTCAGACACATCAATGAGCCGCGACAGTATTATATTTTCAAAAGCCGTTGACTACATGAAAAATTGCATCTGCGAAAACCCCACCCTGAGCGAAATTGCCATGCACAGTGAAGTGAGCGTGGCACAGCTCAAAAGGATTTTTGCCTATTATGCAGGGCTTGGGGTGCACAAGTTTTTTTTGAATCTCAAACTGAAATCTGCCGCCCAGATGCTAAGCTGCGGACTAACGGTGACCGATGTTTCCGACAAGCTTGGCTTCAGCAGTCAGGCATATTTTTCAAAAGCATTTAAAAGAGAGATGGGCGCTTCACCATCGGAGTATAAAAGATTGAGTCAAAAAGACTATTAACAATAAATACAAAAACGGTGTATCGCATGATACACCGTTTTGCAATTTATCTGATACCGTAGTTTTCGATGATATAGTCCATGTCCTTGTCGCCTCTGCCCGAAAGATTGATAAGCACAGAGCCGTGCTCCATGGTTTTGGCAAGCTTCATGCCAAAGGCTACCGCGTGGGAGCTTTCGATGGCGGGAATGATGCCTTCAAGACGCGAGAGCTTGTAGAATGCATCGATGGTTTCTTCGTCATCGATGACATCATATTTCACTCTGCCAATCTCCTGCAAGAATGCATGCTCAGGACCCGATGACGGATAGTCAAGACCGCTTGCCACAGAATACACGGGAGCAGGGTCGCC
>JAFYUA010000019.1 GCA_017549745.1 Clostridia bacterium
CTCGCCCACCTTTTTGAGAATCTTATCGATGCCCTTTTCAAAGAGGTAGGTGGTGTATGAGCCTTCTTTTTTGTCGCTCTTTCTGCCCTCGATGAGCTTCATGAGGCTTTCGAGCGAAAATTCATTGCGCTCGTCGCTTTCCCAGAGGGCATTTTCAAAGCATGAGTCGCTTCCAAGGTGGCATGCAGGGCCATCTTTGTCCACCACCACAACGAGAGCATCATTGTCGCAATCGGAAGTTATGGACACAATGTGCTGATAGTTGCCGCTGGTCTCACCTTTGAGCCAAAGCTCGTTGCGTGAACGGCTCCAAAAGCAGGTGAGGCCTTTTTGCATTGAGATTTCAAGGCTTTCTTTGTTCATGTAGGCAAGGGTGAGAACCTTTTTGGTTATTGAGTCTACCACAATTGCAGGGATGAGTCCCTTTTCGTCAAATTTGAGCTGGTCTATATTTATCATCGTCATATTCTCCTTTATATGCGCACAGGGATATTTTGTGCTTTAAGTTCTTTTTTCAGGTCTGCAATGCTTACTTCGCCAAAGTGGAAGATAGATGCTGCAAGTCCTGCGTCAACCTTGGGGAGATCTTTAAACAGCTTTGTAAAATCATCAATGCAGCCTGCACCGCCCGATGCAATAACAGGCACATTCACAACATCACACACCTTTGCGAGCATTTCAAGGTCAAAGCCGCCTTTCACGCCGTCGGTGTCTATGGAGTTGAGCACCACTTCGCCCGCGCCGCTATCCACACAGTTTTTTATCCAGCTTATGGCTTCCATGCCTGTGTTTTCTCTGCCGCCCTTGGCAAACACTCTGAACACTCCGTCCACTCGCTTCACATCGGCAGATATAACCACGCACTGGTCACCGTATCTTTTGGCAGCTTCATATATGAGCTTGGGGTTTTTGATGGCTCCCGAATTCACGCTCACCTTGTCGGCTCCGCATTTGAGCACTCTGTCAAAGTCAGCCACAGTGTTAATGCCGCCGCCAACCGTGAGGGGAATGAAGATTTTGCTTGCAGCTTCGCAGAGTATGTCTGTAAACAGTGCTCTGCCCTCAGCTGATGCAGTGATGTCATAAAACACAAGCTCATCAGCTCCGCATCGGCTGTAAAAATCGGCAAGCTCAACGGGTGATGACACATCAGAGAGCCCCTCAAAATTTACTCCTTTAACCACGCGCCCGTCTCTCACATCAAGACAGGGGATAATTCGTTTTGTAATCATTTTGCCACCTCTATTGCTTCTTTGAGTGATATTGCTCCTGTGTAATATGCCTTGCCTATGATGGCGCCGTAAAGTCCAAGCTTTGCAAGCTTTTTCACATCATCAATGGCCGACACTCCGCCCGATGCCACAATCTGCATGTCAAACTCATGGCTGAGCTTTTGATATAGCTCGTGATTGGTGCCCATCATGGCACCATCTTTGGAAATATCGGTGCAGATGAGGGTTTTCACGCCAAAGTCTTGCATCTTGCGGCAAAAATCGAAGCATTCATACTCTGATTTTTCTATCCAGCCTTTTATTGCAACATAGCCGTCTTTGATGTCAGCGCCCACTGCGATTTTTTCGCCGTGTTTTGCAACGGCTTCTTTCAAAAATTCTTCGTCTTTTACTGCAGCAGTGCCGAGGATAACGCGGTCTATGCCTGCATTAATATAGGTGTCCACAGTGTGCATATCTCTTATGCCGCCGCCTATTTCACAAAATAGCGAGGTGGCTTCTTTGATGGCTTTCACAACTTCAAGGTTGGGTGTGGTGCCGCTTTTGGCACCCTCGAGGTCCACGAGGTGAATGTGAGTTGCGCCTGATGCTTCAAAATCCTTGGCAATCTCAGGAGGGTTGTTACTGTACACAGTCATCTGATTGTAGTCACCTTTATACAGGCGCACTGCCTTTTTGTCATAAAGGTCTATTGCAGGGAAGATAATCATCAGTTTTTCACCTCAATCTCACAAAATGCTTTCAGGATTTTAAGGCCCGTGTCACCGCTTTTTTCGGGGTGAAACTGGCAGCCGTAGATGTTGCCTTTGGCAAC
>JAFYUA010000157.1 GCA_017549745.1 Clostridia bacterium
CATAGCCTTCTGCCCAAGGAGACACGGGGTCAGCTATGGTAACGGGAATGCCAAGGTCATAGATGCCTGCCACTCTCACAACGATTGCACATGCCTGCTCACGGGTCACGGGAGAGTCACCGCGGAAGGTGCCATCTTCAAAACCATTGATATAGCCTGCTTTTTTGGCAATCTTAACATGAGAATAATACCACTTGTCAGGAGTTACATCAGAAAAGCCTGTTTCATCTTCCTGAGTGTAGCCATATATGTTGTTTACCATTTTGCAAAGCTCTGCTCTGGACACACCTCTGTTTGGAGCAAAGGTGCCGTCACCATTGCCGCTTACTATGCCTGCAGCAGCAAGGATATTGATGGCTTTGCCCTGCATGGAATTTGCATCAACATCGGAAAAGGATACCTGAGTTTCTGCTGCAAAAGCAATGGCAAAGCTTGGGAGTGCAAGCAATGCACAAAGAATGATTGATATGATTTTTTTCATTTTACCACCTTATCTTTCTTAGATATCAATAGGCAGAACCAAAATTCTGCCTATTGATTAAAATGTTATTAACCTTCTATTGCGCGTTTGAGTTCAATGTAGTTACCTTCGAAGTAAATTTGATAACTTTCACAATAGTTATTGTAGCCATCATCAAATTTACGCAACAGCTTGACTGCTTTACCTTCGAAGCCGACTTCAAACTCGTTATCATTTATGCGTTTGAGAGTCAATGTTTTGCCCTTGACAGTCACTTCATAGGTGTTGTCATCAATCTTCACTATCTTGTCGTGAATACCGCCCAGGTCATCATATTTGCCAGCGGCTGTGTCACAGAGCTTCATCAATAAATCAAACACTTCGTCTGTAGTGATATCAATACCTTTGAAGGCTTTGTTTACTGCCTTGCGGATATACTCATAATCACCTGAACCATATTCCTTGTTGAGAGGACTTGTCTTGTACCATTCGAGTGCACCATCGAGCAAAGCTGCAAATTTTTCTCTGAGCATCTGCTCTATTGTGGTTACAATGTTATTATCGAGCTTGTCGGAGATATCGCCTGTTTCGGCATAGTCCTCAAGAATATCGGCAAGAAGATTAGCCTTTTCTACAAAGAAGTCTTCATAGTTAAGCACCAGTTCATCAAGCTCTTTGGCTGTGAGCTGCTCTGTGTACCAATTGATTGCATCGTCGCCAATGATAGCAAACTTCAGCATGAGGTTATAATAATCACTGTAGCTCTTAAGTTTATAACCCGCAGCTTCGCTTCCGTCGAAGAATGTTTCAGGCGAAGTCATGGTCACAAGCTCTTGGAGATACTCATTTTGTTCATAGTAGAACAATGACTTTGCTTTATCAGTAAAGCGATTGAAGTTGGTGTCATAAAGCGGAGCATATATGTCGGAAATGGGGTTGATGACAAAGGTCATGCCTGTGTTGACAAGAGCTGCGTTGCCGTTACTATTGTCGATGAGACCCTGCTCAATCTGAGCCACAACCTCATTGTAGGGTTTATCATAGATTGCTCTGAGAGTGGCTTCGGGATAAATCTTAAACACTTTTTCAAGCAATCCCTCGGGGGCGCCCTTGTCGGCTATGAGCTGCTCAATCTGAGCCTTTATGGCATCGTAGCTGTAGTCGTCTATCATGCCATAAATTGCTTCGAGCACAAATTTTACATCGGGCTCGATTGTGAACTGCTCACCTTCAACAAGCTCATCGACAAGTTTGTTGATGGTGTCTTCATATTTATCGGCAATGATTTCATCGATTGTCTCGTCAAGACGGGTTGTGCCACCTTCCTTACCTGGTGTATTTTTAAGATGCTCTATTGCATAGCCAACATATCCTTCAAGCAAATATATGTAGTTGTCGTGATTTTCGTCACCTTCGATAATTTCAACAACTGCAAAGTGAATCATTTTGTCTCTTTGGTCATGATGCTTTTCATTTTCAAAAATGTCTATGATGATTTCACTCATAAATCCTTTAAAATTCAACTTGGGATCGTGAATATCATCGGGAACAAAGTCGAAGATTTCCTTCATCACATCTTCAAAGAACTTGTTGTTACTTGCAAGCTTTGCAGCAGCTTCTTCGCTGACAAAATCAATTGCCATGTCACCGCCGAGAGCATCGAGAGTGATATTTTCGTATTTGTCGCTTGAAGCAAGAGCGTTTATAACATCGACTATGAAATCATCCTTAGGTTCCTTGAGCATATTGGCAAGCTCATCATCCATCATATCATTGAGCTCATCATCAGAATATCCTGCATTGGCAAGATTTTCTTTGATTTCTGACCATGTCATATTATCAAGCTTGATTTTTACAATCTTCTGAATGAATACAATTGAGTTGTCAGGAACGATGTCGTCGACATATTCGGGGATATACTGCTTCACATACCTGAGAAGCTCGGCATCACCATTTGCGCCTTCAATATCGTCCTTAACCTTGTCAGCAAGAATTGATTTTACTTCATTAAACAATGCCTTGCTATCAGCATATCCAAGCTCAGAAGCCAAATTGTCAACATTGTCAATTGTGTCTATTTTGTTTTCGGCATAATCTGCAATAAGCTCAAGACCTGTTATGGGCAATGCACCTGCATAAGTGATGCCGAGCTGAGATTTAATCTGCTTTTTCACAAAATCAGAATCATTGTCGACAAGCTTTTGAGCTTCTGTGATTAAAATGTCGCGCACTGTTGAGTCTTCAAATAAATCACCGAGATCAGCATAGCCGAATTCTTTTGCCAGATCATCATCAATTTCATCAGGTGTATCTATTTTGGCTTTTACTATGTCAATGATAAACTTGCGGGCATCATCAGATGCTACAATAGCGCCATCATAATCAATGCCTGCATAATTTTTGAGATAATTTCTGACAAATGTACTGTCACTATCCATAGCGGCAATTTTTGAATTGATGATATCCGCAGCAGTAGATTTTGCCTGTTCCACAAGTGAATCGGCATTTATGCCCATGTCGTCAATTGCAGTGGCTATAGAGTCTGCATCGGCAAGCTCTTTGGCTACCATAGCCGAAATCATTTTGTAAGCAGTGGTGTAGCTATCAAATGTGATGGCGTTATTTTCATCACCGACTGCTTTTTGGAGATATGGTTTAAAGAAATCTTTCTTTTCATCATCTGTGCCTGCAGTCAGCATTGCTTCAATAGCCGAAAGCATGCCATCGTCAACGGACTTACCGGCTAGCTTTTCAAGCTTTTCCAATGCATCGTCTTTTACAGCTACATCAGTGCTCTTGGCATCGCGCACAAGTTTATCTACAACAGCGGTGAATACATCTATGGGTTTGTTTTTAGTGGTGAAATCATAGTTATTATCACCTGTAAGCTTTTTAATGATATCTTCATAAACGGCTTTGCCTTCTTCGATTTCGTCAGATACTGCCGTTATGATGGCGGCACTGTTTGCTTCGGCAAAGTCATCCCATGCATTATAGCCTGCAAGCTTGGCAAGTGCATCAGCCGTTGTAACTTCATCAAGTTCCTTGGCTGCAAGCTCTTTTATAAATGTTTCAACATCTTTACCGTTCAAAGAGTCGGCCTTTATATCAATACCAAAGTTCTGTTTTTCTACCATTTTATCAAAGAAATCACTATCGTTGCCAAGTCTATCATAAAGCTTGCCCATAACCGAGTTGATTACGGCATCGTCATTAAGCATATCCTCGACTACGTCATCTTTGGCAAGCTCTGCGCCTGAGGTTGCAGTCAGTTTGTCGGTGATGAACATCTTGATTACTTCATTGAGGGCTTGGTTGAAATGATCATAGGCATATCGTCTATTGTTCACATTGACCATGGGAGCTATGTGAGCATTGAAGAATTCTTCCTCAGATGTCTTATCGGAAATATATTTCTTGATTTCGTCTTTCTGCGCATTGTAGAGCGCATTAAGGTCAGCATTGCCGTCTGCATCCTTATAGCCAAGCGAGATTGCAATTTCTTCAATTGATTTGGTTTTGAGATACTCAGAAACAGCAGTCTTCACAAGCTCTTTGGTAGACATAGCTGCGATTTTATCTCTTTTGTATGACTCAAACGGAGTTCCGTCAAATGCCACACCAATAACCTTGTTGAAGAAGTCAGCATCGTTGGAGTCGCCAAGGCGATCAATCACCATATCAATAACATGTGGCTTGATATAATCTGCAAGCTTTGCCTCATCGATACCATATCCTTTGAGGCTATCCATTGTGACATCGGAGTCTTTCATGAGCGTTTTGAAGAAATCAAGAGTTTTAACGCCTTTGATTTTTTCAGCAGTGTAGTGATATGTTGTCTGAGCACCGTCGGATTTTGCATTGTAGGGTACCTCGCGGAGAGCTCTGTCAATGAGGCCATCATCTGTTTTGAGAAGTGATTTTGCCAGGTCAATGATGGTGGTCTTAGCATTGCCATTCATGGCAGCACTGTCTAATTCCACTTCAATGCCATAAATTTCCTTGATTGCAGCTTTTACAACACCCGGGTCATCGAGCATCTTTTCACACATTTCTTCCACAAGCTTTGTGGTATTTGCACTACCGTCACTAAGAGCTTCTTTCACAGTGCCTTCAATGAGACTTTCGAGGTCGGCAATCGCCTCTGCATCGCCAGAGTTCGCAATTGACTCAAAGTAGTCGATGATAGCTTCGTGGAGAGTGTCATTGCCCTCTAAGGAGTCTTTGGCTTTGTCAATGATGAACTTTCTGATGTTTGCCTTGTTGAGGTCGCGGTCTATAAATGATGCAAATTTCACTGTAAAGCTCTGGTCAAGGATTTCGTTGTTGCTACCGAGTATTCCCTTTTCGCGGAGCTTGCCAAAGGCTTTGTCTCCCGCTTTTTCGATTTGCTGTCTTATAAGACTATAGCCTTCGGTGTCATAAAGTTTGCTGTCTTTATAAAAACCATCCCAAAGGAAGTCCTTGATGGTGTCTGCCGCTCTTGTGCCGGTTTTTTTAGGATTGCTCTTTTCATCAATTGCCAGGCCCTGCTCTTCATATGCTTTTTTAAAGCTATATGGCAGATTTGACATTTTCACGAGCTTTGCTGTAATGGTTATTCTGGGAATTTTTATGTTGACTTTTACAATGTCGTCTGCGTCTGCAATATCGCCAGTGATTTTGATGTTGCTGTCAAATCTTTCCCACTTAATGGGAGTAGCATTCAAATCAGGCTTATAATACCAAGCTGAATTTACAGTGTGAACATAGGGATCTTGTGCATACAAAAGTGAAATGTCACTGTTTTCTTCATAACCTGCAAATGAAAGCAAATTGCCCGCAAGAGAAGAGAAAACATTTTTATCTACAGTTGCGTTTTCGGGAACTCTTACAGTCTTGACAAGCTGATACCGGTTATTGAAAAACTGAACATTATAAAACTTTGTGTTACCCCAAACGGCGGTCAGTGTAATCTTTGGTTCGCCTGCAGCGTCGTCATAATCCGTTATAACAAGAACATATTCTGGTGCAAACTCGTTGACTCCTCCGATGGATGGATTTGAATACCAACTCTCTAAATCGTAGCTGTGTTCCATATCATCAATCGCCGGAAGAGTTATGGTTGCTCCGAATTTAGCCTTTTTCACATGTTTACTTTCATCTTTGAATTTGCCTTGGCCAAGTACATACTCAATGGTAACATCACATCTGTCATAATACAGCTTAAGCACAAGATTGCCGTCAGATGTTACCACACCTTCAGTGACATTATCAGCATGAGTATCTTTGAAGATATAACCTTTTACTGTTTTATCATCTTTGCTTACAAAAACCTGTGCACCGGCAAAATCTCTTTTGATTTTTGTGAGTTCATCATGTTTTTCAAAGCTGTCAGGGGTACTGAGTGATGAAATATAATATTCGATTTTATATTCATATGTTGGATTAAAATCATAGTAAAGCTTGAAAGTCTTAATGGTGTTTTTCAAGACCTCACCTTGTCTGTCTTCTTTTTTGTATTGCTTGTTGGGAGAATACTTAATTTCATCATACTCTTTTGTGTCTAAATACTTGTCACAAGTAACAGATTCGCCTATCCTTGCATATCCTGCTTTTTCTGATTTTTTGTCGAGCTTGTAGGAATCTGAACCTGCTTCGAGCTGGAAATAATGCTCTACATTATAGTAATAAACAGGCACAAAAGTTACATTGCCTTCAATTTTATAGGTTTTGCCCTGTTCATACACCTTTTTGTTTTCTGTATCCGTAGAAAGCACCCAACCTGCAAAGGCATCATGTCCAGAGCCGTTTGGTGTGGGGAATGTGAAATTCTTTCCTGATTGTACAGAATATGTTTTATTGGTATATCCGGCACCGTTTATGGTGACTGTGTAAGTAGAGGTCACGCCTGAATTACTACCCGGACCTCTGCCACCGCTTGGTCCTACAACGACAGGTTGGCCTGTCTCACCAATGAATGTGGCTTTGGTAATTTCACGGATGCCCACAAACGGAGCTTCGGTGCGATAGTTGTTGA
>JAFYUA010000158.1 GCA_017549745.1 Clostridia bacterium
CTGCACTTTGCAATTTGCGAATTTACCGCCAATGCTTTTGGATGTTCTCGGAGAAAACCTCTGCAGGCGAAGCCGAAGCCAGTTTTCGAAGAGAATATCCAAAAGCATTGGTAGGCAGTATGCAGCTAAACAATAATTTATAATAGTTATGATAAACTTCCAACGGCTAATTATATTGTAACTTAATTTTAAAAACCTTTTTCCAAGGTTTATCTCAAAAATAAAACCCCGTCAAAGCCTTGGCGCTCATAGCTCTGAGGGGTGTGTGGCGTGAAAAATCATACAAAATGGGTGTTTTTTGTTGATTTTTCTTTTCAAAAATGATAGAATAAAATAGAATAAATATATATATGGAGGTCACAGATATGATATGCAGAGTGTGCAAGAGAGAGCTTGACTCTCCCGTCTGCTCTTTTTGCGGCGAAGACAACTCCGACTACATAAAAAACCACGCCGAACAGGGCGCTGCTCAGAGCGAGCAAATAATGACAGAAACTACTCCACAGACTCCCGAAAGAGTCAGAAAATACAAAATCGACTACAAAAAGCTTGCAGGGCTCATTGTTGCCCTTGTGCTGATTGTGGCTGCAATTGTGATTGTGGCAAGATGGTTTTCATCATCGGGTGATGAACCTGCAATCAAAAGTCAGGGGCTTTTTTCGTCGGACATGCTGGCAGTGTGCGCTAATGGAGAATGGGGCTATATCTCAGCCACTGACCCGTCGGGCTTTGCGGTGGAGCCGCAATTTCGCACAGTGACCGAGTTTAATGGTGACATTGCCTTTGTATACATTGGCGGCAAATATGCCATCATCAATAAACAGGGAAGCCTGCTCACTGAGCCGCGTTATGATTCGTTTGGCTCAGTGTCGGCTAACGGACTCATCGCCATAGAAGAAGACGGCAAGTGGGGCTACATCAATGCCGATGCAAGCTATGCCATAACACCCAAGTTTTCAACCGCGGCGCCGTTTGCAAGCGGTGATGTGGCGGCAGTGTCCATCAACGGTGCCTACGGCTACATCAGCGACGACGGTGAATACACCATAGCTCCCCAATATGACATGGCTTTGGAATTCACTGATGACGGCCTTGCCGCCATAAAAACCGACGGCAAATGGGGCTACATAGACAAAGAGGGAAGCGCAGTCATTGAGCCACGATTTGAAGAAGCCTACAGCTTCGACGGCGGTTTGGCAACAGTGAAGATACATGGCGACTACGGCATCATCAACACAAAGGGTGAGATTGTAATCGAGCCGCAGTTTGATGCATATTTCAGCTTTACAGATGCCGACACGGCACTTGTGAGCGTTGGCTCACGCTACGGCATCATTGGCAAAGACGGCGCCTACACCATCACGCCCCGATTCACCGACCTTGGCTCGTTTGGCTCAAGCGATCTCACCTATGCCGCCAGAGGCGACGGCAAATATGGCTTTGTAGATGCTTCGGGCAGCTTTGTGATAGAGCCTCAGTTTGAAGCGGCGCTCGGCTTTGCGCATGGGCTTGCACCTGTGAAATCTGAGGGACTCTGGGGCTACATAAGCCCCGACGGCAGCTTTGTGATTGACCCAAGATTCACCTCGGCATCGGCATTTTATGAAGAGGGCTATGCCATAGCAACCGATGCTCTTGGCAAAACCATCATCATCGACACCAAGGGCAACAATATTTTAAATGCCGAAATGAATCTTTCGGCAGTAATGTCAAAATAGAAAGGGGCCATAAAAAATGATTTGTCCCAATTGCAAAAATGAATCAAACGGCGCCAGATGGTGCCCCCAATGCGGAATCCAGCTCGAAATTGACGATGCGGCAAACGCGATTTATTCAAATGATGAGCCAAAAGACAACACCGAGAGTCGCTTTGACACAATGTCGGTGCCCAGAGAATTTATCGGCGCCGACGAGCAGTATGAGGCAAAAGATATGCCCAGCACTGACAAAAAGCTCAAAATCACCCTTGCCATCATCTGCCCCATAGCCGCTATAGTGCTGATATTTGTGATTCTCACAATCAGCGGAGTGATAAAGAGTGGCGGCAAAAAGGTGTCTGCACCTGAGGAAAATGTGGTTCTCGAAAACGAAGACGCCGAGACTCTCATGAAAACAGGCATGAATCAGCTCAAAATAGGCGACTATGAAGAAGCTGAGACGGTGTTCAAAGCAGTGATGGAAATAGACCCCGACAACGAAGAAGCCACAGTGCTTTGCCAGATTGTGTATAACTACAACCGCGCGCTCAAAAAAATTCAGGGCAAAAAATATAAAGAGGCACGCGCTCTCTTTGACAAAATACCCATCGAATATATGGACTATTCCATACGCACCGATGTGGAAAACCTCGAAGATGAAATAAATTCATTTGAAACGGCGTATATAACCTTTGAAGATGTGCAGAATTTTATGAGAGACGGCGAATATGAATCGGCTCTTGAAGCAATAGACCTGATAGACGACAGCTACCTTGAAGATTCTGACGCTATGCTCATATCAGAATATCGCACTCAGATAAAACAATATCTCAAAAAAGAAGAAGAAAAGCAAAAAGAGAAAGAAAACGAAGCAGGCAAGCTCAGCTTTGACTTGGCAGAAATCCTTGTCACTGAATATTGCGAGGACTATGTGCGCGCCATCAACAGCAAGGATTTTTCGGTGGTGGCAAAGCACATCAGCGGTCAGCTCTACAATGACCAGAAAAAACAGGTGCAAAGCTGCATCGACTCAGGTATCACCCAGAGCCTTGACTATGTGGAGCTAAATGATGTGCACAAGATATCCGACACCAAGTGGAAAGCCGATGTGAGCGAGGGCGAGACCATCTACTATGCCGACGGCTCATCAGAAGCAAAGAAATTCAACTGGACCTACACCATAGAGTACATCGACTCAGCGTTTTATCTCACAAAGATAGAATAGAAGGTATATAGAATGAAATCAGAATATGAAGCACTGAAAAAGCAAATAAGCTATCACAGCCACAAATACTATGTGCTCGACAATCCCGAAATAACCGACGAAGAATATGACAAGCTCATGCGCACTCTTCTCGAAATTGAAAGCGCTCACCCCGATTGGGTGAGCGCTGATTCACCATCGCAAAAAATAGGCGGCACTATCCTGTCAGGCTTTGACCAGGTGGTGCATGAGGTGAAGATGCAAAGCCTGCAGGATGCATTCAGCTACGATGAGCTTGCAGACTTTGACAAAAGAGTGCGCGCATCTCTTACCTCACCTGTGCGCTACTGCGTGGAGCACAAAATCGACGGACTCTCCGTGTCGCTCGAATACCGCGACGGCCTTTTTGTGAGAGGCTCCACCAGAGGCGACGGCGAAGTGGGCGAAGATGTGACCGAAAACCTCAAAACTGTCATGTCTATACCGTTGCGAATAAACACCACACTCCCCTATCTTGAGGTGCGCGGTGAGGTGTTCATGCCCAAAGCAAGCTTTGCGCGCCTAAATGCCGAAAGAGAGCAAAACGGCGAGCCAACCTTTGCCAACCCCCGAAATGCGGCGGCAGGGTCACTCCGTCAGCTTGATTCATCAGTTGCAGCCAAGCGCGGACTCGACATATATGTGTTCAACATTCAGAGAATTGAGGGCATGCAAATCCACACCCACAGTGAGGGATTGCAGTTTTTGCGCGATGCAGGGTTCAAGGTAATACCAGGTGAGCGCGTATTTGACAATATAGATGATGCAATAGCCGAGGTGGAAGCAATAGGAAGCTTTCGCACCTCGCTTTCATTTGACATTGACGGCGCGGTCATCAAGGTTGACTCCCTTGCCCAAAGAGAAATTCTCGGCTCCACAGCCAAGACTCCCCGTTGGGCTATTGCCTTTAAATATCCTGCCGAAAAGAAAAAGACCAAAATACGCTCCATCACTGTGCAGGTGGGTCGCACAGGTGTGCTCACTCCAAATGCCGAATTTGACACAGTGACTCTGGCAGGCACCTTTGTGAGCCGCGCCACACTTCA
>JAFYUA010000020.1 GCA_017549745.1 Clostridia bacterium
GGCCTAACGCATGGGTTGGGTAGTTGTCACAATTTCGTGCAGCATATTCCTCAATGCGGTAAGTATTTAATTCAGCATAAGGAGTTGGCATGCCAGATAAATCGCTTCTGCGCAAATCGTGCATATATGCGCCAGTGCAGTGAACAATTTCCCCAAATAGCCCCTCCTTTGCCATACGAAGAGCCATAAGCTCTTTTCTTCCATAATTGCAATTTTCGAGCATCATGCAATCCTTGCCTGTTTCTTCATAAGCATCTACAAGACGGAAACAGTCACTTATGTCGTATACTCCTCCAACCTCAATGCCAACATATTTCCCTGATTTCATGGCTGCAACCGACATTTCAACATGAACTGCCCAGGCTGCCGAAATAATAACTGCATCTATTTCCTCGCAGTTTATAACATCGTGCCAGTCGGTTGTTCCTCTGACGGTTACATTTTTTTCATTCAAAAAATGTTCTTGTATGGAAGTGATTTTCTCTTGAAGCAAATCACAAACCATAATAATTTCCACATCTTCCATTTCTCCAAAGATTTTTTTCGCCAAATGGGCACCTCTATTTCCAAGTCCTATAACACCCAGTTTGATTTTATTTTTCATTATTAAAACCACCTTTCAAAAACGATTATAATGAGATCATTCCTTGATTTTTAAATAAGTACTCCGCTATATTGATAATGTGATATCATCTGTTTATGTATCCAGATCCCACATGGAAAACTGCTCCATCGCACATAAGCTCTTTCACTTTTTTTGCCAATCCAGATTTAGCATCTAGATTTTTTACGTCATCCCTGTTTATGTTTTCACCGAAAACATAATGCAAAATAGAATCACTTTCAATTTGCTCTTCTATGGTAAATAATTTTTGAAATTTTACAATGTTACTGTTTTCACCAAGGATGTCTACCAATTCTTCTCCTAAAAGCCATGAATGACAAATAAATTTTTCCCAATGATATTCGGGATAAAAACGAGAAAAAAAATCTCTTGCAAAATCGAAGGATTTTATACATTCTTTACTATCCAAAGGCTCTCCGGCAGGAATGTGACATGCTATAACATTATTTTGATTTTCGTTTTTCTGACATCTATAATGTTTTGCTAAACAAAATTGCAGTCTTCCAAGTCTAAATATTTTTGCGCTCAAAATTTCACGCATCCATACTAATTGTCCAAGATGTAATTCCCCCTTGATTTTTGACCATATATCAAGCCAATATATGAAATCTTGAAGAGTATCAAAAAGTATTTTTTTCCCTATACCAATTTCATTATATATTTTTTCCGTTTCTTCGCAGAAATAAAGGAAATACAGAAAATTCTTTTTCCCGTCTTCGCAGTTTATGTCGTATGTCTCAAGTTTGGCATCAGGATCAATTTCATATGTTTCCAAAGCCTTATAAAACTCCTCATCATAGCTGTTTGAGAAGCCTATTTTTCCATACCATTTTTGGATAATTTCTGTGACCATAACCATGCTCCTTATAAATCTGAATAATATCACATATTTATATTATAATGTTACATTATCAAAATTAATTTATCAACAACATTTATATAACAAAAAATATATTATTTTCCACAAAAGCCTTGAAGTGACATAAAAAATACCCCATAAATTTTGAACAGATACGTCAAATATACCTATCCAAAATATGGAGTATTTTTATAAGAAATATGGCAATCGATTTCATTTTCGTCAATAAATATCTCTGTTGGCTTGAAGAGGTTTATTGATGTTTTTTTTATATTCTCTGGGGGCAATCCCTGTTTTTTTCCGAAACACCTTAGAAAAATAATACGGATTACTAAAATTCAGAGTGGCTGATATATACATTATAGAGTGTTCGGTTTCACGAAGCAGTTTACATGCTTCATCAATTTTTAAGCCGTGATAATACTCTATGATTGACTGACCGCTGTATTCTTTGAATTTTTTACATATAAGAGAACGACTGTAGCTGAATTTTGAACATAATTTGTCAAGCGTAATATTTTCATAAATGTTATCGGTAAGATATGTGCATATATCTTTGCAAAGGCTATCAGCCAATTCTTTTTTATTGGCAAATACCTTGACTTCCTTTTGAGCACATTGTTCACGGAGAATACTTACCAGGAGAATTTCGAGCCACGCTTTATACATCTGAGTGCCTCCGATAGGCGCATCCGATTTCAGGGAAGCGCAAGTGAGGTTGTTTTCGGATGATACTTTAAATGTCCGTAAACCTTCTTCTATCAAAGAGTCCATAATAGTTTTTAAAGACGGTGTAAGGCTTGTTTTATAGTTATAGAATAACTCCATAGCTTTTGAAGTGGTAACAAAAGAAACAAAAACTATTTCCACATCGGATGAATTGGCTTTTTGAGTGGAATGCGGCTTGTTAGGTTGATAAAAGAGTATGTCATTTTCACAAAGGTGTATTTTGGTTCCGTTTACGACCTCATAAACATCCCCTTTTACAACATATGCAAACTCCCAAAAATCATGGGACTCCTCATTAAAAGGAATGTCTCCAACCAATTTCTCATAGTTGAAAAGTATAATTTTTTTTACGCAGATTATATTTTCAAAATACGAACCAAGATATGCCATGTTTACCACCTTTTTCGCAAAAAAATACACACAGAAAAGACGATTACAAAATTATGTATCAATTATATCATATGATTCACAAAAAAGTCAACGATATAAATTTTCCACTACTATAGTGTATAACAGATATTAACTAGTCAAATCTTCTGAATGACTTTAAATGTCGATGCATCCGATAACATCTGCCAACGCTTTTGCCATAGAAGCAAAACCAAAGTCAGTCGGATGGCAATTGTCTACCGTTCCACACTCTTTGCATAGTTCTGTCAATTTCTTGCCATCTATAAAGTATACATTTTTATCCCCTGCCGAAACTGCATTTAAGTATGTAGTCTCAATTATTTCTTTCCTTGTTTTTTCCTCTTGTGTCAAAAAATATTTTGGCCGAGACATTATTATTATCGGCAAATGAGGTTTTTTCTCCCTGACTGCCTTAAACATTTTTTCATGAGTTTGTGCAAGATGTTCAACAGTTGGTGCATTATAATCATAATCATAAACAAAAACAGACATATCTAAGTTTTTGATATATTCTATCATCTCATCTTCGGCCTTAGCACTTCCTGAAAAACCAAGATTTATATAATCATAATTAAACTCCCTGGATAAAATTGCCTCATAAGCCATACCGGGCCTTGACGCACATCCGCCCTGGGTTATCGACGAGCCATAATATACAATGGGCTTTGTGTTTCCATATGGTTTGGCTTCTTCCAAAAGAGCTGTTCCCTGCAATCCTATATACAATTCATTAACATTTGAATACAACGGAAAATTGATTGTTATTTCTCTTCGTTCTTTTTCACCGAATTCGAAAAGACTCTCATATCCGTCACTTATATCATACGGAGGCATAAATGTATTTACATAACAATTATCGACATACAAATCAAACCCTGCAGAACCCGTCAGTGCGAAATGAGGCATTTTCCCTAACCCGTCCATTTTAGACTGAATCGCTATATAGAGGCTGTCTGTAACAAACCTTACTCTTCCGCCGGCGGTATTTGTATGCAGTCGATATACTCCTTCGCTGACTTTTCGGGCTATGTTATCGGGCATTCGTCTGTATTTATCATTTTCTTTGAAAACCCCATAAATTTTAAAAGGAGACTCATCAATTTTATAAAATCGAATATCGTTTTTTTCTATTTGGGTTTCAACCTTAAAATTATCATCAATCTTCGATATATCAAAAAAACTCATTTAATTTATATCCCTCCATAAAAATCTAAAATCAGCGCATAAATTTATCTTTAATTTTTACAACTGCTTTTTTAATGTTTTTGGCACTACCAACGCACATGGCAGGAGCATGTGCGTCTTCAGGAAACACAATGCAAAAGTCTCCCTTCCCAAGAACAACCTTGCTCATATCTCCGTTCAAAAGCAGATAATCCTGCTGAGCATCGTATTCGGTAACCTGCACAAGCGAGTCGATATCAGCATAGCCGATTGCCTCAAAACCTTCTATACAATAGTGAATGTCAAGATAATCCCTGTGTGCTTCGAGCTTTTTGGGTTCGCCGTCGGGGGTGTGGTCAGAGGTTTTTATAACAGATACATTCGCCTTGAAGCCATCACCTTTAACAGAACCTGTATCGAAAGTTTCATTAAGAGTTTTCAAAAATTCAAATGCTTTCTCAAAGCTTGGATTGATGCCATAATATCTCTGTGCATCTTTGATATTTGCTACTATCATCTTTATTACTCCTTGCAGTTTCTTATTTATTCCATTCCCACGGTCTAATTACAACCGGTTCAACCTCTTGTGATATTTCCATAATCCTATCGACAACACTCTGAGAAAGAAGTGGCATATTGAAAAGCGACAAGCTGTCCTCAAGTTGAGATGGTGTCTCGCATCCAAGAACCAGAGAGGTTATGCCCTGTATGGCACGCATGTATGATAATGCGAGCGCAGCCATGCTGAGATTATTGTCTGCTGCAAGAGCGTGGAGCTTGTCAAGAGCAGGCTTTGCAGATTGTAATATTGGTGGCAGTGTATTGGTATTCATAAAGAAAAGACCTTGAAGATACACACTTCTCACATACACAGCTATTCCGGAGTCAGAAAGTTCTTTGATTTTGCCGTTTTTTATCTCTGCATTATCGAACATGTTGGCGGGAATCTGCACACTGTCGAAAATTTCAGGGTCGGTTAACTCTATCATCTTGGATTTATCTGAAAAAGAAATTCCAACACTGTTTACCAGTCCCTCCGATTTGAGCTCTTTGAGAGCATCGATTAGAAATTGACCATATGTATCCAGATAATTCTCCGAATGGAGCAAAACCAAAGGAAGCTTTTCTACGCCCATAACCTCAGCAGAATCTTTAACTTTGGCAAAAAGGCTGTCTTTTATTTCAGATGTGGTCTCGTTTTCAAACTCAACCTTGGTTATGAGCGTTTTTTCAACGCATTTCCCTTTGAAAAAATCGCCCAGAACCGCCTCGCTCCTGCCATAACCTTTGGCTGTGTCAAATGATATTATACCACCATTTATTGCAGTTTGTAATATGTCAGCTGCTTGTTTATCTGATGGCATGCCGTATTTGTTATTGATGCCATAGGGTATACCAAGTTGAACTGTACCAAGAGTGAGCTCTGATATTTTATATCCGTTTTTTTCTGTAACTTTCATAAGTATCATCTCCTATTTTGCACTATATCCGCCATCGAGAGGTATGATTGCGCCAGTCATGTATGCAGAAGCTTCACTTGCAAGATACACTATAAGTCCTTTTACATCGGTATCATTTGCCATTCTGCCAAGCATTGTGCTTTTGTTGTATCTTTCGACAAAGAGCTCGTCCTGAGTGCCATCGAAAAGTCCTCCAAGCTCTATGCAATTGGCTCTTATACCGAATCTGCCATAGTGACCTGCCAAAAACTTTGTGTAGTTGGTAATACCACCTTTATGGAAAAAGTAGTCTGCGAGAGCTCCGTTTTTGTTCATCTGAGTACCTTCGTAAAGGTTATAGTCAGGACCCAGAATACCCATGTACGATCCGATATTTATAACAGAGCCACAGCCAGCTTTTGCCATACGATCGCAAAAAGCACGGGATATTACAAAGAGACCGGTAGCATTTGCATGCATACTCCGTTCAAAATTTACGGCAGTGTCGGTATAGCCATTCATACAGCGGAGTACGGCATTATTTACCAAAACATCAACCTTGCCCTCAATAGCATAAATATCTTCGCAAAGTTTTAATATGCTTTTTTCATCTTCCAGGTCAAATTCCATCACATTGATTTTATAGCCTTGTTCTATGAGGCCGCTGAGCTTTGCAAGGTTATTTTGTCGATTTCTGGACGCAACATATACCGCGGCGCCAGCCTGGGCAAGAGCAGAAACTATCTGATAACCATACAGACCTGCTCCGCCGCTGACAACTGCAACCTTGCCGTTTAAATCAAACATTTTCAATACATTCATATGAAATACTCCTATCTATTTTTTAAAAAAGCTGAATTTGGTGCCGCCGTCTTCATTGTAATATTCAAGTTCAAAAGTAATACCGCAAGCATCGCCAATAGCCGCATACAAAGTGCGGGTTTGCTCAATGTAGTATTTTGACGGTGCCTGACCGAGTGAAAGCATATACTCTATAACCGGACTTTTGGAAATATTGACTGAAAGCTCATTCTCACAAAGCTGCATATCCAATACATGGCTTGATTCTTCAATTTCATAAATTTGCTCTATCCATTCCTTTAATGCAACAAGCCCGCGTTTTTTTATGTCGTCTATCTGAGGCGAATAGAATTGCACTGTATAATCTTTCAAAAAATCAACAACAGCATCATCGCCAAATTTGTCACCGCAATATTTGAGAGCCAGATCCCCTAAAAGATGAAAGTCACGATGCAGATATTTATTGTCTTCCGCTTTTATGTCTATGATTGTCTGTGTAGAGTCAGGCTTAGTGTAGTCACAATCGGGACGATTGCCCTTTTCATACAGAATAGAAAAACATTCAGCATTGTCTATTTTGGAATGGTCCCGTTCATATACGATACCATATTTCTCAAGTACTCTCGAATATATAACCTTGCAATGCTCGCAATAGTCATAGTATGGCTCCACATGTTCTAAAGAATTGAGCATACCCCTCGACGGACAGTGGCGCATATGATTGTAACTGAATCTTTTGTTGTAATCATGAATCATCAAAATATCGCAAGCTTCTTCGGTGAGAGTGTGATTCCAGTAGTTGATGGCACCTTCAAAGCCGCCGTCTCGTTCAACAAAAGAGATGAGGCTGTTTGGGTTGCTTTTATCACCAATACTGTTGTCAGATATGTAACACCAATACTCCATAACCGCATCGTGACCGCCTCTTTTTTCAAGATATTTAAAAAATTCACTATAGAGAGGTATAAATTGAGTACATGATATCATAGTTTTTCTCCTTTAGATTTCGCCAATTTGTTTCATTGTATCAGTCAAGACTTTTTTGGATTCATTGGTTATGGGCAGGCAGTAATCCTGATGAAAGCCACCTTCGCAACCAAGCTGATTCATGCAATAGGTAAACGAATACATAAGACCGTGAGCAATCATAGTGTCACGAAGAAGCAGAATATTATCAAGATATTTGCGAGCCAATGCATAATCACCTAATTTAATGCAATCAAACATTTTTCTGCCGTTATGCGGAGTGCATGAAAACATACCGTCGAGATTTTTGCCAATTCCCATCATATTTGCATAATCGAAAGAGTCGAGACCACTATAGAAACATTCAAAATCGCCATTAGGATATTTTCTGCCGATTGCCTGAATCATTTCCCAATCGGCAGTTTTGATGCCTTTGATGTTGGGGTGATTTATAATCTTGTCAATTACGGGAAGAGTAATCTTTGTTTTGGTTACAACCGCAAGGTCATAGAGATACAAAGGATACGGAGATGCATCCGCAATTGATGTGAACCAGTTAACCATCTGAGGGGTGTCCAACACCGCATAATAAGGCGTTGTAAGGACAACGCCGTCAATTTTGGCATTTCCTATCATATCAATTTTTTCTTTCACCTTTACTATGGAATTGTCCATAATACCAACAAAAAGAGGAAGTCTACCATTAACTTCGTCTGCCGCAACGCGAACAATATCGGCATAGGCAGAGTTTTTTATGTATGCTTCGATGCCCATACTGCCCATGAGAAGAAGACCCGATGCTCCTGCATCAATTTGCTGATTGATGTGATTGCGAAGAGATGCTTCAACAAGGTTGCCGTTTTCATCTAAAGGAGTGCCAAGGGCTGTGTAAAATCCGTTTTCAAAATTCATTTTAGTCTCCAATCTGCTGTGTTTCCAGCAATTTATTTTAAACTATAGTTATTTTAACTCACATAAAAATATATTGTAATATTATCACAGGACTATTTTTCGAAATCTGTGTCCTCATTTTGCATTTTTATTTGCATTTTATAAAAAAAGGATTATAATTAACATATGAAACTGTGGAGGTAGCAAATTATGCTTGCTTCAAAAATATATAAATTTAAAATATCAGACATGGACATCACAGTAACCATTGACAATTCTTTTACCAAAACTGCGACTCAGCTTTCTTTCACCGCAGGTGAAGCCGTCAAGGGTATGCACTGTCACGCCCTCCACGAGTTGTTTTTTGTGAAAGAGAAATCGCTTATTGTGCTCACCGAAGATAAACCGCTTGAATTCAAAAATTGTATGGTGTGTATTCCGCCCATGTTCATACACAATTCCATCAGACACGATGATTTGAGAATATTATTTTCTTACAAAATAACCTCAAAAAAGTTATGCGCTTTTACAACTTTTTTGAACTCTCTTTTTTCTACACCTTCACCGATAGCTGCAAATATTAATGATTCATTCAATGTGTGCTTTGAACAACTATCCAGTCTCATTCATGAGTCAGACAAATTATCTGATGAAATTGTAACATCTGCTTTAAAACTGATATTCTATAACATTTACAGTTGTAATACAAATATCCAGAAAAGCAAAAGGTCAGAAGCACGCGACAGTTATCTTATTACAATAGACAGCACCTTGAGCGATTATCAAAAAAATATCAGTTTGCAATCTATGGCCGATGCACTCAATCTGAGCACAAAACAGACATCGCGAATAATACGAAAAAACTATAAATGCACACTTTCAGAACTTGTGACCATGAAAAGACTGGGTGTGGCGTGTGCACTGCTTGCCAACAGTGACATGGCAGTGGCAGATATTGTGGAGCATATTAACTTCCCATCAGAGAGTTATTTTTATCATCAATTTAAAAAAGCATATGGATGCACTCCCCTGAAATACCGAAAAATTAAGCAGGAAAACATATAAGCAACACTAAAAAAACAGCCGTAGGTCAGCACTTTCATTATCGTTTGTGCCGACACTTCAGCGGCGGAATGGAGACTTTTATGACAATTAAAGCAGGATTTTCAAAGATTTGCATCAACCCACCCCTCGGTGCACCGATTTCGGGCTATTATATGCCGAGGTTTACCAAAGGCATACTCGACGATATATACGTAAGAGCAGTAGCTTTTGATGATGGAAAAAAGAAGGCTGTTATAGTCACTCTTGACCTCTGCCTCCTCACAGCAGAGCAGTTTGCTCTTTATAAAAATACCATTTCGAAATTTTGCAATATTCCATATGAGGCAGTTTTCATCACATGCTCCCATACACACACTGCACCGATTGTGGGCAAAGACTTTGCATCCGAACTTTGCAGCGATCCAACCTATGACGCGCATCTGGCCATGTGTATCCGCGATGCAGCGGCTTTCGCTTTTGAGGACCTTAGCCCCGCTCGTATGTACAGTGCAAAAAGTGAGGCAAAAGGGATATCATTTTGCCGCCGTTATCGTATGAAAGATGGCAGCGTCAGAACCAACCCGGGCGTGGGCAATCCTGATATTGACCACCCTCTCGGCACACCCAACGACACCGTCAAGCTCATCAAGCTTGTGCGCGATGGTACTGATGACATTTGCCTTGTCAACTTCGGCACTCATCCCGATACTATTGGTGGAGAATACATAAGCGGTGACTGGCCGGGATATGTGTGCTCAGGCTTAGAAGCAGCTGTACCGGGCATAAAGTGTATGTTTTTGCTTGCTCCTCAGGGCGATGTTAACCATGTGAATGTAAGCCCCACACCAGGTGAAGCGGCAATTTCCGCCATCGATTTTGACGATGTGCCCCGAAGCCTTAAGCATGCAAAACACATGGCGCGCGTTATTGTGGGTGCAGTGCTATCTGTATTCACCATATCCGAAGAAATAAAAAGCGGAGATATCAGCTATGCAACCAAGGCTGTGCGCATAGCTTCCAATCAGGAAAATGACCGTCTTGATGAAGCACGAAAAATAAATGAGCTTTACTCAAGCGGCAAGGCAAACGAGCTTCCCTACGATGGCATGGAGCTCACCACTGTAGTTGCCGAAGCTGAGAGAATTATCAATCTTTCAAACGGGCCCGAATCATTTGAGTTCGTATTGTCTGCTCTCAAGGTAGGGGATTTGGTGTTTGGAGGGTTACCTGGTGAACCATTTACCGAAATCGCCAACAGGATATATGATAGCTCTCCATTTGACAACACAATCCTCTGTTGTATTTCCAATTCAAACGGTCCATACTTTCCCACAAGCAAGGCATATTCCGAGGGAGGTTATGAGGCCCGCTCGTCTACGCTAAAACCCGGCGGCGATGATATTATCGTCAATGGAATGTGTGAGCTTTTAAATGAGATAAAATAGGAGTTTTACATCTCAAACCCATCTGTAATCCCATGAAGTCTTGATGTATCTTTTTTAACATAGTACAATTCGGTTATTTGTGAAGTGCTGTGTCCAAGAAGGTCTGCAACTTGCTTGGGGGTTAGAGCTTTTATTGTGCCATCGGGTTGTTTTATGCCATTTACAAGATTTGTTGCGAAGGTATGTCTGAGTGAGTGCAAGCCTTTTGTTTCAATTCCTGCATTTTTTAAGATTCTGTAAAATCTTTTGCGGAAGTTTACGGGGTTAGTGTGATTACCTTTTTCGTCGCATATAAGTGGAGAGTCTTCTCCAAAGTATGCTTCATTTCGCAGTTCTTTTATCATTTCTATAGCAGTGTTATTTAGAGGAATTGTCCTTTTGCTTGTCTTGGTTTTTGTTTTGCCAAGTTTGGCTATTCTGCCTCTTGTTTTCTTGGTTCCCTCTCTTTTATTTACTTCCTTAAGTGTTTTATTTATATTGAGCTTTTTGTTCTCTAAATCTATATCGCAGTTTTTTAGTGCCAAAGCTTCACCCGGTCTCATTCCTGTGTTAAGTATTAGTATATATGTCCAAGCCTGCTTATACTTTCTCTTTCCGTTAGAGTAAGTTGAGCAGGCTTCTTTTTTGAATTTTGCTAATTCTTCTTTGGTGAAGACTGTTACCGTTTCACATTCGGGCAGTATTTCTTTACCTTGTGATGATAAGAAATTTGCTTTTTTTATCATCTCTACATTATCCATAGGATTTTTGTTTATCAGTTCTTCAAGGTATAGTGTTTTAAAATATTCATTTAGCAGTACATAAGCTTTTTTGACTGTTGAGTAAGCTAAGCCATTGTTCATAAGGTAATTGAGAAGATTTTTTATATCTGTAGCTGATATATACCCGACAACTTTATCACCTATTATGGGATATATCTGATTGTTGGCTGTTGCCTCAGCTCTGTCATAAGTTGTTTGTTCCATCGATGGAAATTTAGATACTGCAAGCCAGTTTTGTATGCTGTCTTTTAAAAGTCTTTTGCTTTCGTCGGTGTTTTTTACTTGGTTTTCAAATTCTGCTATATAGGCAGTAATTTTTTTGTTAGCTTCTTGCTTGGTAGTTCCCGAGAAGGATTTTCGCTTTCGATTGCCCTGCTCGTCCATATACCATACCACTCCACACCGTCTGCCATCTGTTCTTTTAAATACTTTTCCGTTTGTAAGTAGTTTCTTTAACATTTAATCACCTCAATTCCATTTGTGACACAAACATTATCACAAGAAGGTTTACAAGTCAACGAAGTATTTTGCAATTTCTATATATTTTCCTCCGACACCGCCTAAAACACCACCCAAATCGCTCAACCATCGTAAAAAACATGCCACTTTCACCAAAACAGCACCAACACCTCATTTTTAGCACCACCCCAACGGCACTGCCGGTGGGTGTTTGACCGCACTGGTGGCGCATTTCGACACCAGTGCTTTTTCCTGCTTCAATTTATTCCGCTTAATTTTCAGCTTAATTGAGTTCATTTTCAGGCGGCAATTTTGCCATTTTCATAGTGCTATTTTTTATGTTTTTTATTACACGATATTTATGTTGTATTCGTAACTCTGTTTTCCTATATGGTGTATTATCCTATGCATTGCATTTCTTTTTCCAATATCCACGATGCTTCTGTTCCGACCTGCACTTAAAATCGATTTTAAGGTCTTACTATGCGGTTTGTATTGCGGATGCAAGAGTCTAACTTTTCAGGGTGGTGTACTTACCTTACCACGAAGAGTTATATGCCGAACCCCCGCCTTAAGCCCTTGTCAAACGCACATATCGTTTTTACGCCGATATATATGCCGTATTTGAGAGATGTAACTTTTCTGGGAGGGGTAAACCCCTTACCGAATATGTTTGGTTTTCAAACACGGATATATCTATTCGATATAATCACTCAAAATCGATTTTAAGGTGTTAATTCTCTTTAAATTCTTTTGATTTTGACCTGATATCAATTTTAAGGTTTAACACTCCCTGTGGCGTTGGCACAAGCTGATGCTAAACTTTTCAGGGAGTGTAAACACCTTACCGCAATATTACCGTTTTCAAAACTGTTGTCGCGTTGGTGTTGAAACGGGTAAATAATTTATGCGGATGCTCTTGGGTGCTTTCGGTCATATTCCTCAAGCTTTTTCTGAGCCATAGCAATGTTATATTTTTCAGTAGCATCTCTTAATTGCTCCCGATAGTAATTATCCATTGCCTTGTATATAGGCTCTATCGTATACATAAGATTACCTTTTCCAGCTTCGCCGGTCTTAGTTGTAATAGTGGTTGGCTCTGTAGAAATTAATAATTTATCCTCCAGCTCTCTTACGTATTTACCAACAGTACCTGACC
>JAFYUA010000159.1 GCA_017549745.1 Clostridia bacterium
CAGCCACCCTCAGAGACTGCAACCATGCCGTGAGGAATGATGCTGTTATAGAATATAGCGTCGCCTTCGTTGAGCACATCTATGTGATTTCCTACCTGAACCTTGAGCGAGCCTTTGACTATAACATCAAATTCCTGACCGTTGTGTGAGCTTAGAGCAATAGGAGCGTTTTGCTCTTCTTCAATATATGGAAATTTAACGAGAAAAGGCTCTGCCAATTTTCCTCTGAATTTGGGCGCGAGGTTATCGTATTCCACACCATGCTTTTTCAAAATTTTAAGGCCTTCGCCTTTTCTTGTGATTGCAAATGAGGTAAGAGTTGAGCTTGTGCCTTCAAGCAAATCTACAACCTCAACACCGCAAGCCTTAGCACATTTGTAAATAAAAGTGAAGCTGAAATCGGTTTCACCCTCTTCCAGAAGCTTGTAATCTTCTGCCGACACACCTGTGAGCTTTGCAAGCTCTTCGGGGGTGTATCCTTTTGCTTCGCGCAGATCTTTGATTCTGCCTGCAACTTCTTTCAAACTGTAATCCATTGTTTTAGTCTCCTCTCTGGTTACTAATTTGAATAAAACAAAAAACTCGTCTCAAAGAGAACTTTGAGACGAGTCATAATAACCCGCGGTACCACTCAAATTACGAAACATAAAATTTTCGTCACTTACCGGGCTCTATCAAGCCCTTTGCCTTTACGCAGCAATACGGAAGGAGTCTACTCAGGCTAAGCCCTTTCGGTCCTCCGACTCAGAGGTGATAAGTCATTGGAAAGCTCAGCCATTGCCTCGCACCACACGGCAACTCTCTCAAGGCTTCACAATCCGACCGTCCTCGTCACAGTCGTTGTTGTGATATTCAAATTTGTGATTATTATACTACTTGAATTTTTATTTGTCAATAGTTTTTTCAAAATTTTTCATGTTGCATTATGAAGTCAAGCAGACCCTTGCAGCCCATCACCACATCATCATATGTCAGGTCAAAGTTGCCTGTGTACCATGGGTCGGCAATGTCGCCTCCGAGTGCAAAATCAAGGAGCTTGTGCACCTTTGAGTCGGTATCATTTCCAATTATCTTCAAAAGATTGCGCCTGTTGTTTGAATCCATAACCACAATGTAGTCAAAGCGTGAGTAGTCAGCATTTTTAAACTGCACAGCCCTCTTGCCATCGGCAGATATGCCCACCTCGGCAAGTTTGCGCTTTGTGCCATAGTGCACGCCATTGCCTATCTCTTCAGTGCTCGTTGCCGATGAGCATATTTCAAAGTGCTCGGCAATGCCTGCCTTTTTTACCATGTCTTTAAACACAAATTCTGCCATCGGACTTCTGCATATGTTGCCGTGGCACACAAAGTTTATTTTTATCATGTTATCAACTCCAATAGATATATTCTATCAGCACCAAGCCGAAAAATCAACACTTAATATGCTTCATAAACAGATATTTGTCTTGAAACAATCATAAACTGAATATTATAAATTTAAAGAGGTGTGTTATGAGTTTTTTGTTAGACGGTTTTATGGCGGTAACATGGCAGCAGGTCATTATGTATGTGGTTGGCATACTATTAATTTATCTTGCAATTAAGAAAAACTATGAGCCTTCATTGCTGCTTCCAATGGGATTTGGTGCAATATTGGTCAATCTTCCGTTTTCGGGAGTGCTCAATCATACGATAGAGGGCATTGGCGAAGTGAATGGGATTATTGAGTGGTTATATGATGTGGGCATAGCCACATCAGAAGCAATGCCGCTTCTATTGTTCATTGGTATTGGAGCAATGATTGACTTCGGTCCGCTTCTTTCAAATCCCAAGATGTTTATGTTTGGCGCCGCGGCACAATTCGGCATATTCTTTGTTGTTATAGTGGCGGTAATCCTTGGCTTTGATTTGAAAGATGCTGCTTCAATCGGCATTATCGGCGCTGCCGACGGACCCACATCTATTTTGGTGTCGCAAGTGCTCAAATCAAAATATATAGGTCAGATAGCCGTTGCGGCATATTCCTACATGGCTCTGGTTCCCATCGTTCAGCCTATTGCAATCAAAGCAGTCACCACCCAAAAAGAGCGACAAATCAAAATGCCCTACAATCCTGCCAATGTGTCAAAAGGTTTGAGAATTGCTTTCCCGATAATGGTGACCTTTATTGCGGGCTTTGTTGCACCTGCATCTGTGGCTCTTGTGGGTTTTCTTATGTTTGGCAACCTTTTGAGAGAGTGCGGCGTGCTTGGTTCATTGTCAGAAACTGCACAAAAAATACTGCCAAATCTTGTCACGCTTCTTTTGGGCATAACAATTTCATTCAGCATGATTGCAGAACAATTTGTAACAATTCAAACTCTTTTCATTATGGCTCTTGGTCTTGTTGCATTTGTGTTTGACACCGTTGGCGGTGTGCTTTTTGCAAAATTTATCAATCTTTTTACAAGCAATAAAATCAACCCCATGGTTGGAGCAGCAGGCATCTCTGCTTTTCCCATGTCGGCTCGTGTGGTGCAAAAGCTTGGTCAGAGGGAGGATGCGCAAAACTTTCTGCTTATGCATGCAGTAGGGGCAAATGTTGCAGGGCAGATTGCATCAGTTCTTGCAGGCGGAATGATACTCAATCTTACTGCGCAATTAATTAAGTAAAGGGGATATGAAGAATGAATCATGCAGATTTAATGCCTGCAATAAAGCTTATGGCGCAGGGAATGACAGGCATCTTCATTGTGATGGCTGTCATTTATGTTGTTGTATCTTTATTGATACGATTTTCAAATAAAGACTGAAAACTATTGCCGATTGCAATATTTGGCGGATTGTGGTATAATGATTTCATCGAAGATGAAATCATTGAATTGCCTTCGGCATGAATTGAAATCAAAGATTTCATGAATTGAGCCTTACGGCTCATGAATTGCACTTCGTGCATTATAAAGGCAATTCAATTCATGGAGCGTAAGCGAGAAATCATGGCGGAACGCCAATTCATGACAACGATTGTTGTCAATTCATTTAATGGAGAAAAGATATGAAAGAGAATAAACTTGTAGATTTGTCAAAACAATTTGCGGTTGATATTATAAATCTTTGTGCTGAAATCAAAGAAAACAGAAGAAGTAATGTGTTGTTGAATCAACTCTTAAGAAGTGGAACAAGTATTGGTGCCAATATTCATGAGGCAAATTATGCAGCAAGTAAAGCGGATTTTATAAATAAATTTCAAATTGCATTAAAAGAATGTTATGAAAGCGATTATTGGTTAGGACTTTTTAAAGACACTAAAATGATAACCGAGTATGAATATTCTGATATGTATGAAAAATGCAGTAAAATTAGAAGATTACTTATTGCTTCTGTAACTACTGCAAAAACTAAGGAGAAATAATTTTGAGTGTAATTTTGATTTGCGGACTTAATGGTAGCGGAAAGACAACGCTTGGAATAAAATTAGCTAACGCACTTGGTTTTCAATTTCTTAATGATGAAGATTATTATTTTTTGAAATCAGATATCCCTTTTTCTAAAAGTCGTACTGATGAGGAAGTAAGAGAATTTATTACCTCATATATCGAACAACACAAAAATGTTGTGCTTATCGCAACACGAGGAGACCTTGGAGATAAAATAAATTCGTTTTATGATTATGTTATTTATCTTTCTGCTCCTGTTGAACTTCGCCTTTCACGAATAAAAAAGCGAGAGTATGACAGATTTGGTGAAAGAGTATTAGAAGGTGGGGATATGTACGAGCAACAAAAGGTTTTTCATAATTTTGTTGCAGCTCGTACAACAGAAAAAATTGAAAAGTGGTTGAACACACTTTCATGTAGGGTGATAAAGTTAGATGGTTCAAAACCGATAGATGATAATGCTGAATTCATAAAAAAACAGTTATGACTCTGCATCTTTCCTATCACCTAATTGTAAAATAAATTCTCAATATCATATCAAGTTTTGCAGGATATGGTATTAATGCTTTGCTGAACTGACATGACACAAGTATATGATGTCGAATGCTGTAAAATTATTTAAAAGGAGTTTATTTAAATGAATACTATAGATTATAAATATACCGGAAATACAAAAGAGCCTGCTATTATTACACGGGATAACTGTTCTACTTATGTGTGGATTCAGCAGGAATGGGAATCTGGAGAATATGCGAAATTTATTCAAAGAAACGGATGTGGTCACTGTTGTACAGCAATGGCGCTCAATTTGAACGGCATTACAATAAACCCTCATGAGGAGTATTGTCTTTGTAGAGAGTTGTGGGGTGCACCGCGTATGGGCGAACCAATTTATGAGGGCAATTTTTTGAGCGAAACCGGAATTGCAGAAATAATAAGGCATTATGGGATTCCTGCACAGGCCTTTGGTATTGAAAAAGGAAAAGCATATGAAGCCTCTATATTTATAGAAAATGAGCTTTTATCCGGTAAACAGGTTATTATTTGGTCGCACCCGTCAGATAAACTTACCGATAATCCTTTTTCGCCCGGTGAACATTATATATTGGCTGTGGGATTTGCTAAGGATGGCAAAATTCTGATAGCTAACAGTTCCAAACGGTCTAAAGCGGAAAACGGAATACAGTTTGCAGACCGCGAAACGATAGAAAAGGTCCTTTTTGAAGGAACGGAAACCACAGATTATACATGGGGAAGGTACGATTTTGCAAAAAGCGGTGCTTTTGTGGTTGTAGGGTGAGCACTTACTGCAAGACCGGTAAGAACGATTATGGTGCTCAATATCGGCATCTAAATTATACAGTCTTTGTATACTGAAAAAGGTTTGCATCTAAACCTTATGCCTCGCAATGCTAAAAACTTGGCATCCAGATTACATGGCATTCATATTCATGAATTCCAAAAGGAGACCAACTAATGAAAAAAGATTCACTACTGCAAATGATAAAATTTACACTTTTTTCAGTTTCAGCCGGGATAGTGCAGGTTGTATCCTTTGCAATGTTTAATGAACTTTTTAAATGGACATACTGGGCATCGTATTTGAGTGCTCTTATTTTGTCAATAATATGGAACTTCACACTTAACAGGCAATACACTTTTAAATCTGCGGCCAATATCCCTGTTGCCATGGCAAAGCTTTTTGGGTTTTATATAGTTTTCACTCCGTTGTCCACCTGGTTTGGGCACTTGGCAGAAAGCGGCGGAACAAACGACTATATAATCCTTTTGGTAACAATGCTTTCAAATTTTGTGCTTGAATTTTTGTATTCTAAATTTGTTATCTATAAAAATCAGGAAAATACAAGATGAATACAACTAAAAAACAGAAAGGAATCGGGTGTTTTGAATATAAGTCATAACACTTGGGGATATCATATTGAACAAACAAAAGAAAAAACCATTACTTTTTAAAATCATTATATACTTACTGCGCATATTCTCTCCCAAAATGGAGATAGTTGGCGATGAAAATCTCCCCGACGATTCTTGCGTTATTATTGGCAACCATGCACAGATTTATGGCCCGATTGCATGCGAACTATATTTTTCAGACGATTATCATACCTGGTGTGCAGCACCTATGATGAAGCTGAAAGAAGTTCCGACATACGCTTATCAGGATTTTTGGTCACAAAAGCCAACATTTTTACGACCGTTTTTCAAGCTTGCTTCCTATATAATTGCGCCTTTGTCCGTACTTCTTTTTAACAATGCGCGCACTATTGCTGTCTACAGGGACAATCGGGTGTTGAGAACATTCAGAGAAACCATTGCTATGCTTCAAGATAAAAATAATGTTGTTATTTTCCCTGAGCATGATAAGAAACATAATAATATAATTTATGATTTTCAGGAAGGCTTTGTGGATGTGGCTCGTTTATATTATAAACGAACAGGCAAGGAGTTATATTTTGTGCCTCTCTATGTAGCTCCCAACATAGGCAAAATGTGCCTGGGCAAACCTGTGAAATTTTCTGCCGCAACACCTGCCGAGCAAGAACGCCGCCGAATTTGTGATTATTTGATGAATGAGATTACGGGTATTGCCCGTGATTTACCTGAACACACAGTGATACCTTATCGCAATATGTCTAAGAGGTTATACCCCAAAAACACACAAAAGGAGTCGGAAAAATGAGAAAGCCTCGAGTCGATTATCGACAGCTGCGCTTTTCAACATTGAATACGCCGCAGTTTTCACATCTGAAGCTGCTTTTTGGTTGGCTTGGCTATTTTGCGCTTTATTTTCTCACTGAAAACTTAATACCCGTAGAAAAATGCCATGTTATTCATTGCAGAGTCGATGACATCATTCCGTTTTGTGAATGGTTTTTGATACCGTATGTGTTTTGGTATGCTCTTATTGTGTTTTCACTTGGCTATTTTGCGCTCTATGATGTTGAGAGCTTTAAAAAACTGCAGATTTATATTATCATCACTCAGATTGTTGCTATGGTGATATACATAATTTATCCAAGCTGTCAAAACCTACGCCCAAAAGAATTTGCCAATGAGAATTTTTTTACATATTGCATAAGCTTCATATATACCTTTGACACAAACACAGGAGTCTGCCCGTCATTGCACTGTGCCTATTCCATTGGTATTGCTTCGGTTTGGCTCAGGGCAAAGGATGTGTGTTGGCTTTGGAAAATATTCGTTGTTATTTCTGTTATTTTGATATGCTGCTCCACAGTGTTTATTAAGCAGCATTCGGCAGTGGATTTTTTTGTGGCATTGCCCGTATGTTTACTGGCTGAAATATTGGTATTTAAGGTGCTTTTCAGAAAAAAAGCATAAAATTTCAGGAGGAACCTAATTATGAAAGATTTTATTTACTATGCACCTACCAAGGTGTTTTTTGGAAAAGATAAGCACAAGGATATAGGAAAAATAATCAAAGAATATGGCTATGACAATATAATGCTTCAATATTGACAGGGAAGCATAAAAAAATCAGGTCTTTATGATGAGGTTATGACGGCACTTTCGGAGTGTGAAATCAATGTTGTTGAAATGGGTGGTGTTGAGCCAAATCCAAAGCTTTCGTTTGTCCGTGAAGCGGTGAAGGTGGCAAGAGAAAATAAAGTGCAGATGATACTTGCCGTGGGTGGCGGAAGTGTGCTCGATTCTTCAAAATACACCGCTGCAGGAGCTTTGATGGATTGCGACCCATGGGATTTTCCTATGCGAAAAGCAACCGTTCAAAAGGCGCTGCCTGTTGGATGTATTCTTACTATTGCTGCAGCAGGAAGCGAAATGAGCTCGTCGGCAGTTATTTCCAACACCGAGCTTAATATGAAAAGAGGATATAACAGCGATTTTAACAGATGCAAGTTTGCAATTATGAACCCCGAACTCACATACACTGTATCAAAATATCAGACCGCGTGTGGTGTGGTGGATATTATGGCGCACACAATGGAGCGGTATTTCATGCCATGTGAGCCTACAGACCTCACCGACAGAATTGCCGAAAGTGTTATGAAAGCTACAATTTCAGCAGGTGCAACTCTTATGGAAAACCCTGAGGATTATGATGCGCGTGCCAACATGATGTGGGCATCGAGCCTTTCCCACAATGACCTCACAGGTTGCGGGCGCGAAAATGCTCTGCCTGTGCACCAGCTTGAGCACGCATTAAGCGGCGAATATGACCAGATAGCTCACGGTGCAGGTCTGGCAGTGCTTTTCCCTGCATGGGCAAAGTATATTTACAAATATAACCCCGCGCGTTTTGCACAGTTTGCACGGCGCGTGTGGGATTGCACACAAGCGGACGACGAAGAGGCGGCTATCTTTGGCATAGAAAAAATGGCTGAGTATTTCAAGTCGCTCGGTATGCCGTCGGCTCTTTCAGATTTCGGTCTTGATAGAAGCTGCATCGACACTCTTTCAGACCTCTGCACCTTTGGCAGACAGAGATCTGTGAAGAGCTATATTGATATGGACTTTGAAGTGATAAAAGCCATATTTGAAATGTGCTTATAAACTATTAGGAGTGATATTTATGAACAATTATGTAGGACATGAAAATCAGATTTACGGCGTTGAAGAAATGCGCCTCACAGGCGGCAAAGGTGACGGCATGCGCATGCTCAGTGTGCGCACAGGCGGCGGACTTGAATTCACCATTTCGCTTGACCGTTGCGGTGATATTTCCAGGCTCACCTTCCTGGGTGACAACATGGGCTATTTTGCTCCGTGTGGATATGTATCACCAAAATATTATGACAACAAAGGTGCAGGATTTCTCAAATCTTTCACCGCAGGCTTTTTCACCACATGCGGTCTCACTGCGGTAGGCTCGCCATGCACCGATGACGGTGAAGAACTTCCTCTTCACGGCACCATATCAAACACACCTTGCGAAAACCACGCTCATTGGATTGCAAACGATGAGATTCACATAAAACTCATTGTGCGTGATGCGGCAATGTTTGCACATCACCTGATTCTGGAAAGAGAATACATATGCCCCATAGGCAAAGCTGAAATCCAAATCATCGACACAGTGAAAAACATCGGCTCCAAAGAATCACCTTTTGAACTTTTGTATCACTGCAACATGGGCTATCCTCTGCTTTCAGAAACTGCAGAGCTTACCATACCTTCCACTAAGGTCACAGCGCGCAACGAGCACGCCGAGTCAGGACTTGCCAATTGTCTTGAGGTGGAGAAGCCCCAAAACGGCTATGAAGAGATGTGCTTCTATCACAAAATGGACGGCGTGGCAGATGTAAAGCTCTATAACCCCGCCATCGGCAAAGGCGTTGTTATGACATATGATACAAAGGAGCTTCCGTATTTCACTCAGTGGAAAATGATGGGTGAGAAGGAGTATGTTATGGGTCTTGAACCTGGCAACTGCACTCCCGACGGCAGAGCCGCAATGCGCCAAAGCGGAGAGCTCAAATTCCTTAAAGCAGGTGAAAGCTCTACTGCCAGACTTAAATTTGAATTTATAAAATAAAAACTTCCCCCTCAAAGCATTTTTGAGGGGGATTTTTGACTCAGTGACAAGTTTTTCGACAAAATCCGCAAAAATATATGGACAATGTGATGATTTTATGGTATAATTACATAAAATCATTTGTATTTTTAATTAAAAAGAAATTTATGGAGAAATTTGTTTATGAAAGAAGGCAGAAAACTAAAAAGCATCGACCCCATGAATGCAGTGTCAGTATACATAATGCCACACCGCAACGGTGCATCCAATCAGTTCAACGCAAGTCTTGACATAACCGAAGCTGAAAAATTCATTCATCAGAAAAGAGCAGAGGGCAAAAAGGGTCTTGGTCTCATGCATATTGTGCTCGCATCATATGTGCGCACTGTGGCGTCATATCCGGGCATCAACCGATTTGTCAGGGGGCAGAAGGTGTATGCGCGCAACAACATCGACATGTGCCTCACCATCAAAAAGGAAATGGCTCTCAACGCACCCGAAACTGTCATCAAAATCCCTGCTGCAGCTGATGACACCATTGACAATGTGTATGAAAACATCATGAAGCTTCTTGAAGAAAACAGAGAGCTCAGTGCATCAAACGGCATGGATTTTGCGGCAAAATTCCTTTCATATATTCCTGGAGTTTTTCTCAAATTTGCAGTTTGGCTGCTCAAATTGTTGGATTATTTTGGTCTTTTGCCAAAATCTCTTGTAAAGGTCAGCCCGTTTCACGGCTCCATGTTTCTTACTAACATGGGCTCGCTGGGCATAGACCCAATCTATCATCATCTTTATGATTTTGGCAATTTGCCTCTGTTTTGTGCAATGGGCAAAAAGCGTACTGAATATAAGCTCAATGCTGACGGCACAGTGCGCAAAATCAGGATGATGGATATCACCATAGTGTGTGACGAGAGAATTTGTGACGGTCACTATTATGCATCGGCATTCAAGACTCTCAAAAAGCACATAGAAAACCCCCACATGCTCGAGGCAAAGCCTGAAAAAGTGGTATGTGACATTAAATAAAAGGAGAACTACAAATGAAAAAACTTATATCATATTTTCTTATCATCACAATGCTCCTTGTGGCAGGATGTTCCAAAAAGAATGAAGCAGGCGAAAAACCAGTGGAAGAATCTCCGGCAGTGTCAGAAGAAATCGTTCAAGAGGTTACCAACGAATACTGCGAAATGATGAACACCGACACTCGCCCCGTTGCTGTAATGATAGACAATGATGTTGCGGCTTCGCGCCCTCAGATTGGCCTCGAAAGTGCATACATGGTGTATGAAATCATCGTTGAAGGCGGTGCAAGCCGAATGATGGCACTTTTCAAAAATCACGATGTTGAAAAAGTAGGCCCCATTCGTTCATCGCGTCACTATTTCCTCGATTATGCACTTGAGCACGATGCCATCTATTGTCATGCAGGCTGGAGCCCCAAGGCATCGGCAGACATCAAGTCGCTTGGTGTGAACAACATCAACGGTATTCAGGGTGATGACGGTTCTGTATACTGGAGAGACTATACATATGACCGCACATGGCACAACCTGTATTCGGGCGTTGACAAGCTCTATGACAAAGCAGTTAACACCAAAAAATATCGCGGAACCACTGATGTGAGTCACAATCCTTATTCCAACGAGGATATAGTTCCCGAGACTGATTCTGCTGCCACCGAAATCAAGCTTCCATATTCCACATTCTATCGTGTGGGATATATCTATGATGCTGACAACATGGTATACAAAAGATATGTCGATGGCAAGGAGCATATGTCACAGACAGGTGATGTGCTCACTGCCAAAAACATCATCGTTTACAAGGTGAGAAACTTCAATCTCAATGATGGTGACAATGTAGGCCGTCAGGACATCGAAAACATAGGCTCAGGAAGCGGCTACTATATCACCAACGGCAAGGTTGTGGATATCAAATGGTCCAAAAAATCGCGCACCGGCAAAACTATCTACACCACCGAAGACGGTGAGGAACTTCTCCTCAACCCCGGCAACACCTTTGTTCAGATTATGCCCGCTAGTTCTACCATCACAATTTCATAATTTGGATTTTTCAAAGCCCTCTGCATTTTGCAGAG